>CAZLTX010000032.1:0-9238 GCA_964562555.1 uncultured Oscillospiraceae bacterium | reverse complement strand
GTCAAAATGTCAGCAGTCGGGTTTCCGAGATAGATTCCTGCCTTAATTGCGGATTTTATGAGTGCCGCTGTTTTGTTTAGGTGAATGTATTCCATCATGGTGTTCGAACAGTCGTTGGTTTCCGCTTCAATATCGGACACCTGTCCCGCTACCATTCCTCTGCACCCTGCACCCTTTGCGATTTCGTATGCGGCATTGATACGTTTTCTGAGCTTTTCAGGCTCATCGAAATAGAGCATCATATCCTTGTTTATCGCCTCGAATGCGGTTGTCAAAAGTCCGTCGCCAGCCAATATCGCCAATGCTTCGCCGTAAATCTTATGATTTGTCGGCTGACCGCGTCTTAAATCGTCATCGTCCATTGCCGGCAAATCGTCGTGTATAAGCGAATATGTATGAATGTATTCCAAAGCACAGGCATAAGGAATTGCCTCGGTAATATCTCCGCCGGCAAAATCACATGCGGCAAGCAGCAAAACAGGTCGGAGGCGTTTGCCGCCCGCAGTCAGGCTGTACTTCATAGCCTCGTACAACGAGATGCTCTTGTTGTCAATGTTAGGTATGAAATCAAGAAGATGTGCATCTATGATTTCTTTGTATTCACTGTAACTTCTGTCCATACGAAAAACCTCCTGTGCTGTCCGCATTAAATTAGCATTATCTGTTGTAGATTTCTATTTTCTGCTTGGCAGAGTCGATAATCTCACTGCACGCCTTATAGCACCGTATACCTTCTTCATAGTATCGGATAGCATCATCTAAAGCAGTTTCCTCGTCTCTGATTTTTTCAGACATCTCTTCAAGTCTTTTCATCGATTCCTCAAAAGTCATTTTTACCCCTCACAAATTTCGCTTACTTTTACTCTCAGACTGCCGTCCTTCATCAGCAGGCTGTACTCACCCTCAAGCTCTGCATCACCGACCGAGCGAAGCGCCCTGCCGTCCTCATGCGTCAAAATGGAGTAGCCCTTTGACAGGACAGCCTTAGGATTGTTTTCCTCAAGCAAAAGCCTGTATCTTTCCATCTTGTTTTCTGCCGCTGTCAGTCTGCGGTTAAGAACATTTTTCATGTCCAGAACGCAGTTTTCAATCATCAGTGTGTCATATTTCAGCTTGCTGCTCATTGCCGCAGTAAGGCTGTTTCTGTCGCTTTCAAGCTTGGCTATAAGCTCGTTGGTGTTCGGTACCGCCGTTTCTGCCGCAGCAGTCGGAGTTTCCGCACGTTTGTCCGCCGCAAAATCCGCAATCGTAAAATCGGTTTCATGTCCGACCGCAGAAATAATCGGAATTTTCGAACGGTAAATCGCCCTCGCAACTATTTCCTCATTGAATGCCGATAAATCCTCCGCAGAGCCGCCGCCTCTTCCGACTATGAGCGTGTCTATATCATCGAATTTTTCGTTGATTTCGTCGAGCATAAACGCAATATCCGCCGCTGCGTCCGCTCCTTGAACCAAAACAGGAAAAATCATAATATCGACCATGCCTGTCCTGCTCTTTATTATCTTCAGTATATCCTGAAGTGCCGCACCTGTTTCGGAGGTGACTATACCGATTTTTTTAGGAAAGCTCGGAATGGGCTTCTTATGCTCAGCCGCAAAAAGTCCCTCGTTTTCAAGCTTTTTCTTAAGCATATCGAATGAAAGCGAGAGCACGCCCGCACCGCATTCCTCCATGCTTCTTACAAAAAGCGTGTAAGTTCCGCCTTTTTTATACACATTGATGTAACCGTTTATGATTACTTCCGTTCCGTCGGACGGCATGAAGGACAGCCCTCTGACATAGCTTTCCGGGAAAAAGCAGTTGATTTTGCTGTTTGCGTCCTTTATCGAAAAATATATATGTCCGCTGCCGTGAAATTTAAGATTGGTTATCTCTCCGCTTACACGAATATTGCCGAGCAGAGGGTCTGTCGTCAGCACCCTGCTGATGTATTCATTCAGTTGGGTGACAGAAACCGGTTTTAACGCCATAGCTTCCTACCTCCCAGCAATGCGGTTCCGATGGCATTGTCCGCTGACATTTCGTGTCTGCCGAAAACGATGTTGAGATCCTTGTACATGTGCTCCGACAAATAATGCCTCATGTATGTACTGCATGAAACGCCGCCCGCATATATAAAATCATTTATTCCGTATTTATTTGAAAGCTGAGTCGTCATCTCCGCAACCGAGCCGCAGAGCTTTTCGAACAAATCCTCCACGAGCTCGCTTTGGCTGTAATGCTCCAAAGCTCTCTGTGCCTGTGTTTCTATCCCCGACAGGTTTACGAAGCCGTCCTTGACTTTGATTGGCGAAAAAATGCTGCGGTGTCCGCTGCTCGAAAGAGCGATTTCATCGAGCATTTGTCCGCAAGGAAACGGATATCCGAGGGCAACTCCCACCCTGTCCAATACCTGACCGTATGCGATATCCTTGGTACCGCCCACTATTGTGATTTTTCCCTGCTCGTCGAGCAGCAGAGCCTCCGTGGTGCCGCCGCTGAAATGAAAGCAGATAAGCGGACTTTTATCAGCAAGCGGAGAATAATGCCTTATCGCCTCTATATGTCCCTCCTGGTGGGAAAACTCCTGAAGCTCTATATTCATGGCCGCTGCCAAGGCTTTGGCATATCCGTGTCCGGCCGTAAAAACAGGCATATACGAGCCTTCGACAGGTCTCGGCCTCGTTGAAACGGAAATCGCTCCGATATTTCCTCGAATACCTTCTGCTGCAAAAGCTCCTTCGACAGCCTCGGGAAGCTTCTGCACATGCTGAAAAAAAGCCTCCGACTGTCTGAGCCCTCTTTCGCCGTGCTTGACCTCGAGGAATTCCTGATAGTTATACAAAACCTCTCCGCTGCTGTCCACGACCGCAAGCGAAGTCTTGTAATTACTCGTATCTATCCCCATTGACAAATAATCTCTGTTCATTCCCTGTTTACCTTTATATAATTTATACTCTTATATACTTTTCTGAATTTTGCCCAATACCGCATTTACGAACTTCGGTGACTGCTCGGTTCCGTAAAGCTTGCTGAGGCTGACCGCCTCGTTTATCGCAACGGCATTCGGAACATCGTCCATATACAGCATTTCGGACACGGCAATTCTGATAATCGCCACATCGGGTCTTGCCATTCTTTCCGTGCTCCAGCCACTGTCGATTTCGTTGATGACAGCATCCACATGCTCTATGTTTTCCAAAAGTCTGCCGAGTACCTTTCTTATGTAGGCAGTCTGAGAACCGAAGGTTCTGCCGTCCAGATATTTTTCCAGCTCGTCTGCTTTAAGCTCCTTCTGTGCGTCCATCTGAAAAATCGTCTGCATAGCAAACTCTCTGGCCTCTTTTCTCGAAAATTTAATATTTTTCTGCTGCATCAACGCCTCTTCTCTGTTCATTTCAGTAGGTTCCTTTCTGTACTGCTTGTATGTCCCGATTTTATTCGCTCACGCCCTGCACATGAACATTAACAGCCTTTACCTTCATTCCGGTTATGTCACGCACCGAGCTTTTTACGGCATTCTGTATATCCCACGCCATCTGCGGAATTTTCACGCCGAATTTTATAATTACGAAAATATCAATTACCAATCCATCATCATTCATGTTTACCTTTATTCCGGCATCGCCCGAATCTCTGACGGAAAACATCTTTGTGAGGTTGCCCGCAAAATTATCGCAGAGTCCCGCAACTCCGGCAAGCTTCAATACTGTCCTTGCCGCCGTTTTGCTCACGATCAATTCAGTTGTCTGTTTTTCAGCCGTTCCTGCCATTTTCCACACCTCTGCTTCATTATAGCAGAAAAACCCTCGGGTTTCAATGTATTTTATTGAATCCCAAAGGGCTCCTTGCGAAAATGTATTGTGCCGTGCGGCTCTTATCAATATTTGCTCTGTATCACGATTTTGTCTGCGGTTTTGCCTGTTTCACGCATTGCTATATCACAGATTTTGGCTACCGTATTAGAATCAAGCTCCTGTTTATCAACCGTTATGCTCACACTGCTGTCTGTTATCATAACGAAGGACTCGGGCAGTCCCTTTGCCTTTATCAGACTTTCTATTGCAAGCTCGTTTTCCATATATCCCAAAATTTTTTCCTTGCTTTGAGATGCGTTTGACTTTTCTGCATCGTTTTCACTGTTGTTTATGGTGGAATCCAGCGTCGAAATCAGTTTGTTACGCTCAAGCTCAAGCGAGGCACGCATTTCCTCGAAGCTCTGTGTCTGACCGACCGCTCCGTCCTTATTTTCACTTTCGGCATTGTCGCTGCTTTGTGAATCGCTGTTCTCACCGCTTTGTGCCTGTGTCTTTCCGCTCACCGCTGCCTTTTCGGTCACCGCCAGGCTGTCAACCAGCACATCTCCGTCGTGTACCGGAATATCGCTTTCAAGCCCCGAGGTCAGTGCCAAACCCGCCGCAAATGCCACTATGAGGCATAACGCACCCAGTCGCTTACTCTTGAACAAAATATCCTTATAGCTAAACTTCTTTTTCAAAGTCATTCCTCCTGTTCTTTTTCAAAAACTATTACGCTCGAAACCGGAATGTTGTACAGCGTAGAAACCCCGTTTGTAAGCTTATTTGCCACGACCGGATTATCCGCACCCACCGCACTGACGATAACGCCCACAACCTCGCTGTCATTATCGTACTGCACGATTACCTCCACATCTTCTGCCCCCTTGATGCTCGACAATATGCTGCATAACGCTTCCTCACTGCCTCCGTCGGCATCGAGGATCTGTTTACGTCCGTCATCGGAATCCGTAAATATGCTGACTGCCAAAATCGCAACGGACGCAAGAAGAAGAACGGTAATAAGTTTTACAAGGGCATCCTTGCCTACGAGTTTTTCAAACATAATCTCACTCCTAAATATATGATTTCACATCAAAATAATACCTGCTTTTTCTCTCACATATGCTTACACAGCTGCACATACTTGTACATAATTGCAAGTATTCATATACCTGCCTCAGCCTACGCCAAGAAGCTTAACCAAGGGCTGCAATATTATCATCAGTATTATCAGCGAGAAAATAAATCTGACATACTTTCCCATGCTCGATTCGGGCAGCAGAATTTGGAAAAAGCTGAGAGAAATTATTATTATAAAAATATCACGCACCCATTGATACAGCTCGCCCACGCTACGCACCTCCGATTCTCACGAGAATGCTCACAAACATTATGAAAAGCAACGCCGTAAAAAAGAGTACCGAAGCCATAGAAACCAAACAGCTGCCCATCTCGTTCAGTCCGTCGGATATCTTGTTTTCGCATATCGGCTCGCTGACCGCTGCCGTGAGCTTATACAGCAAAGCGATTATGAGTATCTTTATCAGCGGAACTATAATTATCATCACCAGCGTAAGCATTGCGAAAACACCGACTATGTTCTTTATCGTCCCCATGCACCGCAGGAAAAGCTCCACCGTGTCGGCGGTAAAGCCGCCCACTATAGGAATAAAGGTGCTCAGTGAATACTTCGCCGTTGACATCAGCAGAGAGTCCGAGGTTTCGCTTATAAGTCCCTGAAGCGTTATGATTCCTGTCAGCACCGCTATTATCAGTCCCGTTGCTATGACCGAGGCACTTCGCAGTAGCTTCGAGAGCTTGTTTACATAATCTTTTTCCGTTAAACAATTTATCAAAGCCAAAATTGTCGCCGTAAAAAGTGCCGGAAGTATGATTTTTTTCAGAATTATGCCGAAGCCTGTGACAGATCCCAGGATTACCGGACTCAAAATGCTGCCCGAGGTCACACCGCCCGTTGCCACGAGCACAGCTATCAGTATCGGCGTAAGTATTCCCATCGTGTTTATCATTACCGCTGCTGCATCTATCGCAAGCCGGTATGCGATTCTGAAGCTGTTCACCGATATGCCTATGATTACCATCGTGCATATAAGCAGCGATATATCCGACATTGACTTGTTCCCGAACGACGAAGAAAGATTTCGCAGCAGTCCTATCACTATGCATATCAAAAGAATTTCCGTTCCCAAAACCAAAGCATTTTTGATCTCATACATAAACAGCTCACGAAAGCTCGAAATCAAAGCCTGATTGTTGAAAAAGCTCTCGCCGTTCACAGTTGCCTCAAGTATACTCTCTATATTAAATTCATCAGATATCCCTTCGCTCAGCTCCGAGGTCTGCCTCGATATCTCGTCCAAGGCATCAATATCGACTATATTATTAAATTGTTCTCTGAGTATTTCCTTATAATCCATTCCGTATTTCCTGTCCTTTTCAGACCTTTTCCGTAATGCTTGTTGTTCTTAAATTCAGACCTAGCTTTGCTTTGCACCCAAGTTAAATTTAATCTTGTACCCGAGCCTAAATGCAGCCTAAACGAGGCTGTCCAAAAGCTGTATCAGCGAGCTGAATATGGGAATCGCTGCGAAAAATACAGCGATTTTGCCTGCCATCTCGACCTTGGAGCCTATTGACTTTTCACCTGCATCCTCGCAAAGTGCCGCCGTAAATTCCGTAGCATAGGCGATTGCCAAAACCTTGATTATAATAGGAAAATACTCCTGTCCGTATGTCAGCCTCGAATAAAAGCTCTCTATATATGTAAAGCCGTATCTAAGGCTTTCAAGCACGTAGAAAAGCAGGATTATTGAAGTGCAGACCACCGCAGCGACCGTAAGCTCCGGCTTAAAGTTTTTTATCAGTGCTACTATCATCACACCGATTATCCCTATGGCACAAATTTTCAGAATTGCAAGCATCTTTTTGCCCTTTCCCAATGCTAAAATGACAGGAAAACCCTTATGGTTTCAAAGAATTCGCTGACCATCTTGATGATTATGACCAGCACTATCATCACCCCGGCAAGCGTGGTCATCATAGCCTCCTCTTCTCTGCCCGCCTTGCTCAAAACCTGATTCAAGAGGGCGATTGCAATGCCTATAGCAGCAATCTTAAAAAGTACATCAACATCAAAAGACATATCTTCTCCTTATCTTAAATTCACACACATTCATATCAGGATTACCGAAATCAGACCTCCCACGAAAAATCCAAGCCGTCTGTACAGCGGAGCCTTTGCCGCATACGCCTCTCCTGCCTCTTTTATCTGTGCCGTCAAAAGCTGCTCGGTATAGTCAAAGCTGTAAAGCTGATTTTCGTAGTCCGTCTGCCCGATAAAGCTGCCGACATATGCCATACATTCCCTGTCCTTGGCTGTCAGCGGAGTGTTTCGGTAGCTTTCCTCCACCTTTTTAGCCCAAATTTCCTCGATACCGCACTTTTTTTTGTCAAGCTCGCAAAAGACATCATTCGCCATCAAAAAAGCTTTCCTCGACTCATTTTCACCGTCGCCAAGAAATCCCTTTGAAAGCGGCTCACGGAAGTAGTTTATCCTGCTCTTTAATGCAAGCAGCAGCTTCATATACTCCTCCAGCAGCTCCTGCCTCAGCCTCAGCTCACGTGCTTTCATCACACCTGTCAAGCCCAGTGCGAGCGTTATCCCCAAAAGACCTATGAGCTTAAACATGAAGAACCTCTTTCACCGTTCCGGCACCTTTGTCCTTTGAGAGGAAAATTATCGTTTTGAAAACGCCTTTCTTGATAAGCTCACCTATGGCGGAGCTTTCTATCTCCTGCATACAGCTGCCGTGTATGGTAGTTATCAAGGCTACTCCGCTGCTGAGGCACTGTTCCGCCGCACGTATGTCCTCTTTTTTTCCGATTTCGTCTGTTATTATGACGTCGGGTGCCATCGAACGAATCAGCATCGGTATTCCGTCCGCCTTGTCGCAGCCGTCGAGTATATCCGTATGATTTCCGAGGTCAAAGCTCGCTCTGCCGCAGTACATTCCTGCTATTTCTGAACGCTCGTCGCAGACCGAAACCTGCATTTTGCGGTTGCTGAGGTTTCTTGCCAAATCCCTTATCATTGTAGTCTTGCCGCAGCCCGGTGTCGAAACTATCAGTGTGTTAACTGCTCTGCCGTTTTCGCCTATAACCTCACTCACCAGATTATCGGCACAGCCCTTTACCTCCCTTGCGAAACGGATATTCAGCGAGCTGACCTCTTTTATGAGTGCAGGCTGTCCGTTTTTTATCACCGCCCTGCCGCATATACCGACTCGATGACCGCCCTCGATGGTTACAAAACCCTGTGCCAGCTCTTGTTCGTAAGCATAATACGAAAATCGTATCAGATTGTTCAAGGTGCTTTTTAGATCCTCCGGCGTAATTATGTGAGCTATGATTTTTTCCGAGGAATGATATTTCAATCTGAGATTTTTACCGCAACGCATACGCAGCTCCTCTACCTCTTCCAAATACGAGCTCGGCAGCTGCGAAAGCTCGCTCCCGATAGCAGCCGGAAGCTTTTTCGAGATTTCTCTGAACCTGTTCATTGCCTGTCTCCTTTTTTCCTGAGTTTGTACATTCTATGCCTCGGACAAGGTTTTATGCAAAAAAAAATCACCTCGCAGGATAAGACCTGCGAGGTGCTGTATTTCAAGAGAACATTTTCATACTTCAATTAAATTTACCGATCCCACTCATATGCGAGCTTTGGTCCTCCGTCAAAGGTAATCAGACCGCAATATTCAAATCCTTCACGTACAAGAATATGCTGCATTACTTTGTTTTCATCTTGAGTGTCTACACGAATTGCTTCAACCCCATTCTCAATACAGAAATTCTTTATCAATGTAAACGCATTCTTGGACAATCCTTTTCCTCTGGCATTCTGAGAAAATGCCATTCTATGTACAACGGCATAAGGACGATTAGTTTTCCATTCGCCGTCAATAACACGGTAGGCGGGTTCATCGCCAATGATTATACAGCAGTATCCGTAAATTTCATTTCCTTCTTCAAACACATAACCAATACTCGCTTTAATATCATCTTCAATCGTAGCAAGTGTTGGGTATCCCGGATGCCATTGTAGAAATCCCATAGAATTGTGGTATACTCTCGCATCTTCGATACATTGATAAGATGTTTTTGCCTCATCCATTTTTGCTTTTCTTAATAACATGATTTTACCTCCTATTTGGTATGCGTCCATAAAATCCAACATCCCAGATAAAATATTTTCATTATGAACAAAAGATATTGACCTTAGTCTATTTGTTTGATATAGTCAATATAGTGTAAAAACAATCCGACATATCGTATTTCCTTTATATTATACTAATAGTCCGATATATTGTCAATAGGGAGGACGCATGGATATTCAAAAAAATGTAGGAAAAAACATTAAAACAATTAGAGAGCAAAAG
>CAZLTX010000031.1:0-9633 GCA_964562555.1 uncultured Oscillospiraceae bacterium | reverse complement strand
AGTTTTTTGCCGTCCAGCTCTGCCGAAACGCCGCTGCCCGTCAGTGCCTCAAATGCTGTGACCTCTGCCGTTTCTATTCCTTTTTCTGCGGCCTTGTTCATAACAGCTCCCGCCAAAGGATGCTCGCTCCTTGCCTCGACTGCCGCCGCCTTTGTCAGCAGCTCGATTTCAGTCAAGCCCTCCGCAGGAATTATATCCGTAACCTGCGGTTTACCCTCGGTTATGGTTCCTGTTTTGTCCAGTGCCGCTGCCGCAGCCTTACCCGTTTCTTCCAAAGAAACAGCCGTCTTGAATAAAATACCGTTTTTTGCGGCAACACCGCTTCCGACCATTATTGCCACCGGAGTCGCCAGTCCGAGTGCACACGGACAGCTTATTACCAGCACCGAAATCGCCCTGGCAAGTGCATATGAAAATTCCTGCCCGATCAGCAGCCATACGATGAGAGTTACAGTCGCAACGGCGATGACCGCCGGTACGAATACACCGGAAACCTTGTCCGCAATCTTTGCAATCGGAGCCTTGGTTGCCGCCGCATCGCTGACCATTCTGATTATCTGCGACAGCGTAGTATCCTCTCCGACACGGGTCGCCTCGCATCTGACGAAGCCTGAGCTGTTGATCGTAGCTGCCGACACGCTGTCTCCGACCGTCTTATCTATCGGAATGCTTTCTCCCGTCAGTGCGGATTCATCAACCGCCGTACTGCCCTCGGTAATTATGCCGTCGGCAGGAATACTCTCTCCCGGTCTTACAATAAATATATCACCTTTTCGCACCTGTGCTATCGGAACAGTTTCTTCTTTTCCGTCACGCTCGACCACCGCCGTTTTCGGTGCCAAATTCATCAGTCCCTTAAGTGCATCTGTTGTCTTGCCCTTGGAGCGGGCCTCGAGCATCTTTCCGACGGTTATGAGCGTCAAAATCATGGCTGCCGATTCGAAATAAAATTCGTTCATGTATTTCATGACAAGCTGCATGTCGCCCTTCATCTGTGCGTCAGTCATCAAAAACAATGCTGCCGTACTCCATGCGAATGCCGCCGACGAGCCGAGTGCCACGAGCGTATCCATATTCGGTGCTCTGTGCCAAAGTCCCTTAAAGCCGTTGATAAAGAACTTCTGATTTATTACCATTATTATGACCGTAAGCAGGAGCTGCAAAAGTCCCATTGCCACATGATTTTCGGCAAGCGGTGACGGAACGGGAAAGTTCCACATCATGTGCCCCATCGAAAAGTACATGAGTATGATTAAAAATCCCACAGATGCCAAGAGCCGTCTTTTCAGCTTAGGTGTTTCCGTATCGCTCAATTCGTCGTTTTCCTCTGTGCTCACTCCTGCCGCAGCTTGTCCCTGTGCTTCCATGCCTGCCATGCCTGCGTTTCTTTCCTTAAGCGAGGCTCCGTAGCCCGCAGCAGTTACGGCTTGAATTATGCTTTCCGCACTTGCACTGCCCTCCACTCCCATCGAGTTTGTAAGCAGGCTCACGCTGCATGAGGTTACACCCTCCAGCTTGGAAACCGCCTTTTCCACACGGCTGCTGCACGCCGCACAGCTCATGCCCGTTACTCTGAATTGCTGCATGTTTAGTTTCCCCCTTATTTCATCAATTTCTGCAAGGTTGCCGTCAGCTCGTCGATTACCTCGTCATTTCCCTCACGGAGCTCTCTTACCACACAGCTTCTGATGTGACTTGCCAAAAGCTCACGGTTAAAGGAATTCATTGCCGCATTGACCGCAGCCGACTGTATCAGAACATCGTTGCAGTAAGCGTCCTCTTCTATCATCTTCTGTATACCCCTAACCTGACCTTCTATGCGTTTCAGTCGATTGAGCAGAGCTTTTTTCTGCTCGTCCGAGCGAAGTGTATGTTTCTCGGAGCAACAGCAGTTTTTTGTTTCACTCTTTTCTGCCGCCTTATTTGTTTCGTTCATTTTGTTCACAGCCTTCCTCTTGTATTATCGGAAATTACGCTTCCTTCATATACCCCGTATGGGTATTTATATATAGTATACCCGATTTGCTCTTTTGTCAAACATTTTAATAAAAAAACATACACGCTGCGTACTGCTTTGCTGCCGCTTAATGTATGTTCCCTTGAGTATTATTTAATTGAAATATCTGCTTTTGTTCCCTCTGTGCTATACCTTGACGATTCGGCTTTCCTCCGAAATCAGCTTTCCCTGTCCGCCTGTCAGATTGGCAATAAGCGACTGTACCTCTTCGCTATGCTCCGGCACACAGGAAAGCTCCGCCTGCACCACGTCCGTATATGCAAGATTTTCGATAGCAAACAGATTTTCCTCCTCTGCGTCACCGTCGGCAGCCGAGGCTTTCGTGCTCGCCGCCAGATTTTGCAGTTTCGTCAAATATGTGTAATCCAGTGCGTATGTAAGCACACTGCGTTCGCACACATCACAGATTCCCGCAGCTTCAAGTCCGAGCTTGGCACTGCTCGTATAGGCTCTGACCAAGCCTCCCGTTCCGAGCTTGATTCCGCCGAAATATCGTGTCACAACCACGACAACATTCGTAATGCCCTGTGCGACCAGCATCTGAACTATGGGTGCTCCCGAGGTTCCCTGCGGTTCTCCGTCATCTGAGCCCCACTGCACCTGCATCTTATCTCCGAGTACCATGGCAGGCACATTATGTGTAGCGTCCTTATGTTTTTTTCTGATTGCGGCAATGAACAAATCCGCATCTTCTTTCGTTTCGGCAGGTGAAACATAGGTGATAAAGCGTGATTTTTCTATAATCTGCTCCGCACTTGCTTCACCTCTGACCGTGCTGTATAGTTTCATTCCGGTAATTCTGTTCCTCTCTTAATCGCTTTCGTTTGTATATGTCAGTCCTTGATTTCGTATTCTGCAAGTCTGCGGTAATCCGCCTCCTTGAGGACTACATCGAAAAAGGTACCGTTCTCACAATACTCCATAGTCTTGATATTTGCCTTTTCGCACAAATATGAGCTGATATCTCCCTTCGTATACGGTACAAGCAGCTTTGCGGAAACCTCGTCCTTGAAAATTTTCTGCTTGATTTTTTCGAGCAAAATATCGATATTGTCACCGTATTTTGCCGATATCAAAACATTTTCCGCATCGGGCTCGGGTACTATAGTTTCCTCATCTGTGAGGTCGATTTTGTTGTATGCCATTATTTTTTCCTTGCCGCCCGCTCCGATTTCATTAAGAACCTTGTTCGTCACATCTATTTGGAAATCATAGTTTTCAAAAGCACTGTCCACGACATGAATCAAAAGATCTGCATACACCACTTCCTCCAGCGTTGCTTTGAATGCCTCGACCAGAGAATGCGGCAGCTTGCTTACGAAACCTACCGTATCTACAAGTATGAAGCTGTGGTTGGTATCGAGAGCCACGCTCCGCTGCTGGGTATCCAGGGTTGCAAAGAGCATATTTTTTTCAAAAACGGTCTTATCCTCTTTTTCGTTAAGCGAAAGTATGCGGTTCATCAGTGCGGACTTGCCGGAGTTCGTATAGCCTACCAAAGCCACAACGGGAATTTCGCTTTTTTCTCTGCGGGCACGCTGTACACCTCTGGTCTGCTTGAGCTGTGCAAGCTCCTCCTTGATGTCATACATACGTCTTTCGATATGTCTGCGGTCGGTTTCCAGCTTTTTTTCGCCCGGACCTCGTGTACCGATGCCGCCGCCGAGTCTGGACAGGGATTTACCGAAGCCGGTAAGCCGTGGCATCCGATATTGCAGCTGAGCAAGCTCAACCTGCAGCTTTCCCTCTTTAGAGGTGGCACGTGCCGCAAAGATATCCAAAATCAAAATCGTTCTGTCTATCACACGCACGCCTACCGCATCTTCAAGATTTCTAAGCTGCATTCCCGTCAGCTCATCGTTGAAGATAATTGTATCCGCCTCCATGTTTTTCGCCATTTCAGCCAGCTCCTCGACCTTTCCCTTTCCGATTAAGGTAGCCGTATTGGGGCGTTCCAGATTTTGAATCATCTGTCCGAGCACCTCCGCATTCGCTGCCTCCGCCAGTCCTTTCAGTTCCTCCATGGAGTAGGAAATGTCTTCGTTTCGCTGAAGTCCGACCAAAATAGCCTTGTATTCGTCTTCTCTTATTACTTCGTTATTTTCATTAAATCTCAACATGCTTAAAGTATATCACAGCTCACCGCTTTCAGCAAGCAGGCTGTCAAATTCCCCTTTCTCCGTTGTATAAGCTCTTATGATTTTCCACGCCTCGGTAAGCCTTTCCATGCTCCATGCCGCATTTGCAGGCGAGGTTGACGGCAAACATATCGCCTGTCGTCCCAAAGACTTTTCAGTATACTTTTTATAGTATTTTTCCGCCGTTTTGCCGTTCACAAAGATCTGCCTTATATCCGCCGTATTCAAAATCTCGCTTAAGTCGTTTGCCTCTGCGTTTCTGATGGAGCTGTCGGAGCTTCCTATAATTTCGCACGAGGCTATTACGTCCCAAACTGCTATACCGTTCTCAAGCAGAAAGCTACGCTTTTCTTCTATGGTCTGAGGTACCTCGCTTTCAAAGACAGCAGCGGTTACACGCCAAAATCTGTTCTGCTTATGTCCGTAAAAGAATTTCTGCTCTCGGGATTTTACCGACGGAAAGCTCCCGAGTATAAGTATCCTCGAATTTTTATCGTACAGCGGCGGAAACGGGTGCATAACGGCTTCGCTTTTTACATTTTCTTTTTTCATTTGCATTGTTCACCGCCTTCTTTCATTTTATTTTTTTATTGTAGCATTTTTTGAATTAAATGTGAATACACCAGGCAAGCGGTATTTTTGATTTTCCGCACAAAAAAGACACAGCCGCTTATGTTTTCCTAAGCTAAGCTGTGCCTGATATTTCTTTATATATTTACAGTTTACTTTATATCTTATGCCTTATTCTTATACCCTTTTGTTTTCCGCCTCATGCTTGGCATTGAGCAGCTCGCCGTATTTTTCGTTTGCGATTTCTTCCCAAAGCTCAGCGTTTTCAAGTCCCAAATCCGACGGCTCGAAAACAGGATCAATTCCGAGTTTTTTCTGTCTTTCATAGTCCTTGAGTATCTTGATTGCCTTAGGCGAAAGCACCAGCAATGCCACAAAGTTGATCCAACACATAATGCCTATACCTATGTCCGCAATATTCCATGCCGCATCCAAGCTTCTTGTTGCCCCAAAGAACACGATAAAGGTAACAATCAAACGAACTGCGTTGGTCGCAAGCTTTCTGGTTTTTTCGTTGCTGCCTCTGAGTACGAAAGCAATGTTCGTATCGTTATACAGCGTAAACGAAAGCAGGGTTGTAAACGCAAAGAAGAATACGGCAACAGCGATAAAAATCGCACCGAAGCCCGGGAATACCGAATTGATTGCACTTATTGTATATTGGCAGCCGTAATCAACACCCGGAAGATTTTCGGTAAGCATACTCGTACCGTCTGCTCCGAGTACATTATATGCTCCTGTCGAAAGAATCATAATTGCCGTAGCTGTGCAGACAAAAAGCGTGTCCACATAAACCGAAAACGATTGTGCCAGTCCTTGTTTTGCCGGATGCGAGGTTTCTGCCGCAGCAGCAGCATGAGCTCCGGAACCGTAACCGGCTTCGTTGGAATAAATTCCTCTCTTTACACCCCACATGATTGTGCTTCCCCATATAGAGCCGTATACAGCCTCCATATTAAACGCACATTTGAATATCAGCCCAAACATACTCGGAATATTTTTGAAATTGATTCCCAGTATCACAAGTGCCAACAAAATATAAGCGATGGACATTATCGGTACGATATATCCCGCAACACTTCCCAGTCTTTTGCTTCCTCCGAATGCGACAATCGCAAAGCAGATTGCAATAATCGCACCGCTAAGCCACGGATTAAAGCCGAATGCCGTTTGAGCCGAGTCCGCAAAGTTGAACGCCTGTATCGTAGGTCCTGTTATGCCGTTTGCAAGGATTGCAGCCAAAGCATATACTACCGCAAAAATACGCACACCGGTTCCCTTTTCAATATAATATGCGGGGCCGCCCTTATATTCCCCATCAATTTTAATCTTGTATGCCTGTGCAAGTGCCGACTCGGAAAAAGCCGTTCCGGCACCGATAAAAGCAATCACCCACATCCAAAAGACCGCTCCCGGTCCTCCGAAATATATCGCAGTTGCCACACCTGCAATATTACCTACACCGACACGACCTCCGAGTGCAAGTGCAAAGCTTTGAAACGAGCTCATTCCCTCCTTGCTCGTTTTGTCGCTGTCATTTTTGTCCTTGCCGAGCAAGAATCGCCACATATCCTTGAATAGACGAATCTGCGGGAACTTCATTCTTAGAGAAAAATAAAAGCCTGTTCCCAACGCCAAAACAATCAAGGGCAATGCCCATAAATATCCGTTGATAATTCCGGTAAGTTCTGTTAAGTTCATAAGTTTTTCCTTTCCGCATCATAAACAATATTCCGATTACGGATAGTGTACACGGATATTTCAAAAAAACTCAAAAACATACAGCATACTGCTAAATTATCATTTGCTTTTATTTTTGCTTTTATTCTCCTCTTGGCTTTTTAACAATAAACATCGGATTTACGGCACCTACCTTCTTCCTATGCAGGTTTCATGGTAAAATATAAGTCCATCCATAAATTTTCCTATATTTACCCTGCCTCCCGTCTGTGTCAAACCTTTCTGAAAACTCATTTCATCCTTCAAGGATGTAAAATCAAAGACATATCCGGCATAAATCTGAAAGATATCGCTGCTGTAATCATCTATTCCCGCATTCGCTGCGTTAGACAGACCCTTTTTTATCGCCCTGCGTATACGCTGCTCAATATTTTTGACAGACTCATCGCACTCCTGTGCAATCAGCTTAATTTCATCGGCACTGTAATTGTTTCCGTATTCCAAAAGATGTTCGCAAATCTTCAAAATATCAGCAGTACCCTTTTCACCGTTCATTCCGAGCATAGTCAATAAATATCTTACATTTTCCAAGCAAATCGCTTCGCTTTCTCTGCCGTTTTTAGTCGGTGACTCGTACCGCAAGCCTGTATTCTGCTCAAACAGCCCCTTAATATTAGAAACTATATCATTCATTCTCCGATGCTCTTCAAGCTTTTTCAAAACGCTTTCGATTTCGATGATATTCAAGGGCTTTCTGATTAAAAACTCAACACCCGCCATATACGCCTGAGATATCATGCTTTCATCACTTACCTTCGTAATCATGATGATATCAGTCTGCGGAAGCTGCCGTCTTACTTTTTCGGCAACCGAAACACCGTCAAGCTCTGTCATCAAAAAATCCACAAGCAGGATTTCCGGTCTGATACGAAAGATTTCATCCAATGCCTCAACAGGATTTGTTTCGTACCCCACAACTTCACCGTTAAGTCTATTTTTGATGATACTTTCCAAAGCCTTTACAACACCTATTTCATCGTCAAGAATGTAATACTTCATCTGTATATCCTTTCTCCCATTCCAAAACCGTTTCCTGCGGTATCCGAATCAAAAATCGTGTGAATTTTCCTTCTTCGCTGCTCACCTGCAGCTGCCCATGAAAAATTTCATCGGTATAATGCTTTACAAGCGGCAAGCCGAGTCCTCGCTGAATATTCCCGCTGCTTTCGTCAAACTTGGTAGAAAAACCATCTAAAAAAATCGACTCAACGGTTTCCTTCGCCATTCCGGGCCCGTTATCACAGACCTCAATGCTGTACTCGTCCTCCGTTTTTTTCACGATTACTTTTATCTTACGTCTGCGTGAACTGTTTTCGTCGTCCAAGCTGCCAAGCACATCGCCGCTTTTCATGCCGTCAATCGCTTCAGCCGCATTCACCAAAAGATTTCTGATGACAGAGAACATTTCAAAATACGGCTTTACATAAAAGTCATTATGAACTTTTACATAAATATCCGCACTCGTTCCCTTACTTTGCATTAAGGTTTCCACATCTTTCTTTTCTATACTCAATATGTCCGATATTTTCATGCCGTTGTTGTCAAACTCATACATGAACTGTGTACGCAAAACCTCCGCAACACCTTTGTAATCTCCCTTGATTTCGTGAATCAGTCTTGCGAGCGAAAGTGCCTCTTTCTTAAAATGCGCCGGCACATTCTCATCTGCCTCCAAATTGCGATACAGAGAATACGCCTGTTTCATAACATCTTCCATTTCCGCAATGTTTTTTTCTATGATATAAAGCTCGCCCTCAAGCTTTGAGGTTTGAACAATCAGGCGTTTGAATTCTTCGTCCATCTCATGTCTGAGCAATATATTCGAATAATTTTCTATTATAAGAATTATCAGCTGAACTATAAGTGTTCTGAGAAACGCCACAGCCAATATCAATCCGATGTTCGCAACAATTATAATATGCGTGTGCAGAACAAGGCTTCTGAATATAAGCTCTGACAAATTTCCGATCGTATCAGAAAAAAAGACTGTAATCGGGAAGTTTCTTGCCGTCTTGCCTTCTGTGAAAATTTTTCTGTAAAACAAATTGTATACCGCCGCATATACTATGAAAAAAATCGCATCAGGCATGATTTCCGTCAAAGTCGCTGCCGCATCTCCTCCGTTTGATATTTCACTTATATATCGTATAGTCGGCGATACTGCGGCACAGCAGAGAACAAAACGCACTCTGTTGATATTTTCAAAGGAATACAGGAACAGCTCCATAAGCAATACCGACATTGCTATAATGAAGCCGCCCGTTATCACATTGAACTTCACTTCCGAAGAAATTCCCACAATCAATGCCGGAACAATGATCCTAAGCCATTCATCTACCCGATTATTTTTATTCATTTTTTCCGAAGCTCCTGACTGCTCTTTCAGCGATTTTCGCTGTCTGCTTTGCTGCGATTTTCTGATTTATTTCAATCATATTATCAGCATACCACATTATCGTGAAATATGAAATGTTTTTATTCTGCAACGTCCAATATATCCTCCTCAGGCACAAATACATAGCTTGAAGGCACCTGCCCGACTATTATCGCCTCAGCGAGCTGATAGCTCCTGTTGATTTCTGCCGTCTTGTTCGTAAACGGTGCCAGTATTCTGACCTGACTTTGCACATTGCAGTGTACGAAATACCTCGTCTGATTGATGCCCTGCGTTTCAAAGCCTGTGCTTCCGCTAATTTTGGTCAGGCTCAGCGGCTGTACTCTGATTTCCGCTCTGAACGGGAGTTGAGAAAGAAATTTACTGCCCGTTATTACACCCAAATTCACCTCACAGACCGAGATTTCGTCGCTGTCGTAATTTTCCTTGACCCCTGTAGCAAATTCCAAAATGAGCTTGTTTATGAGGCGAGTGTCCGGTTCTATATATTTGATGTTTCCGTCTTTGTCCCTCTCAATCCTCAGCAGCGGTCCGTCAAGCGTTTCGTCATAAAAGCCGTTTATCAGGCTCTCGTTGATTTTAACCGCAACCATGTTCACAGCGATGTCCTCCGCCGTGCCTGCAATGTTTTCTCCGTATGCATCTTTGAAAATCCAAATGCTGCCGAACAGTATCAAGCCTATCCCCAGCAAAACCACTGCCGTTCTTCGCATAAAACTCTCCATACGGCAGTATATGCACCGCAGGCCGAACTTGACACCGAGTGATTCCCC
>CAZLTX010000030.1:0-9633 GCA_964562555.1 uncultured Oscillospiraceae bacterium | reverse complement strand
CCGCCGAAGCAGCCTCGTGAGCTTACTATGCTGAATTTTATCTCCTTGAATGCAGGTATACCGCCCTGTGCATCGTAGCTCGGATGCCATTCGTTCTCAAAAGGAAGCTCATATACATCGTCAAGCTCCTGTCTTTCGAGCGGCGGCTGCGGCGGATTTTGCACCACATACAGCGTATCGCCGTATTTTTCCGCCAAGGTTACTGCCGAAACCGCATCATGGTTCGCATACTGCACGGCAAAGCTCTTCGCATAGGCTTTTTTGTCGCTGCATATCTCGTCGAAAGTCGGAAGCTGCACTGTTTCCTCCATGCCGGGCATATCCAAGCTCTTTGCACGGTAACAGGTTCCTCTCACCCAAGTGATGTCACGAGCCTCAATGCCGCTGTCGAGTGCCTCTGCGATTTCTGTTATCGCTCTCTCGCCCATGCCGTAGATAAGCAGGTCTGCTTTCGAATCGAGCAATATCGAGCGTCTGACCTTGTCGCTCCAATAATCGTAATGTCCGAGCCTTCTGAGACTCGCCTCAAGACCGCCTATGATTACAGGAACATCTTTATACGCCTCCTTTGCACGGTTTGCATATACAATCACGGCACGGTCAGGTCTTTTCCCTGCCTTGCCTCCCGGTGCATATTCGTCGCTTTTTCTCTTATGCTTAAATACGGAGTAGTTGTTCACCATCGAATCCACCACTCCGCTGTTTATCAGAAATCCCAAGCGAGGTTTTCCGAATATGCGAAAATCCTCAGCCGATTTATAGTTCGGCTGAGGTAAAATCGCTACCTTATATCCATATCGTTCAAGCAGCCTGCCTATGATGGCAGTACCGAAGGAGTGGTGATCCACATAGGCATCTCCCGTGACAAGCACGAAATCGACCTCGTTCCACCCTCTCTGCTGCATTTCTTCTCTTGTAATAGGTAAAAAACTCATCTCTGTCCTTTATCGTAAGGTATGCCCTCTGCTTTCGGTGCTCTGGACTTCTTGGAGGTCAGAGCGAGAACAATCAAGGAAATGATGTACGGCATCATATTGTATACGCCGCTCGGCAGGTCGAGTGCAACCATAAAGTCAAAGCCCGTATATACATTCGACAAGGCTCTGAACAAGCCGAAAAGCAATGCCGCAAGTGCGATACGCTGCGGTTTCCACTGACCGAAGATCATAACCGCAAGAGCTAAGAAACCGAAACCGGCAACACCGTATTCAAATTTCCATTCGCTTACGCCCGCCGTAATATATACGATACCGCCGAGTCCGCCGAGTGCTCCCGAAATCAGCACGCCCGCCCAACGCATCTTATATACGTTGATGCCGACTGAGTCAGCCGCCTGCGGGTGCTCGCCGCAAGCCATCATTCTCAGACCGAACTTAGTCTTATAGAGCGTGATATACGCAGCTATTAAAGCGATAAGTGTTATTAACATAAACCAGTTAAACTGGAAATCACCTATCTGTACAAGGAAAGCCTTCTTCGGCTGAATGTATTTTACTACCGAGGAAACATTATCCGGATCCGCAGCCGTATTGATTGCCTTAACGATAACGGTTGCCGCCGCAGTTCCCAGAATGTTAAGTGCTGTTCCCACTATGGTCTGGTCACCGTTGAAATTGATACATGCCACCGCAAGCAAGGATGCATATACCATACCGAAAAGTACCGAAATCAGAACTACCGCCAAAATTATCATCAAAGCAGAGGCGTTCGGAAAGCTCGCCGCAATCGTGCTCATAGTCAATGCACCGCCCAGTGCACCGATAACCATGATGCCCTCAAGTCCCAGGTTAATAACACCCGAATGTTCCGAAAAACAACCGCCGAGTGCTACCAAAATAAGTACGGAAGCATATAAAAGTGTATATTCTATCAATAAACTCACTGTTCTTCGCCTCCTTCCTCATTTACGGCATTTGTTTTCTCAGCTGCCGCAGCTGCAAGTAAAGCCGCCTTTTCTTCTTTCTTTGCAATCTGCTTGTTCATCATATACTTGAAGAACAGAACGAAACCGCAGAGATAGATGATGATAGCAGAGATTAAATCGGAAATCTGTGCACTGTACATCGTCTTGTCGAGGTAAGCACCGCCCATCGTAATGTGCTGAATGAAGAACGATGAGAAAATGCTGCCTATAGGATTCAAACCTCCGAGGAAGGCTGCGGAAATTCCGTTGAAGCCCATAGCCGGAACCGATGAAGAGCTGCAATTCCACTGCTCATAGCCCGTAAGATAGAACATCGCCGCACCCAAACCGGCAAGAGCACCGCCTATAGCAAGTGTAAGCACGATATTCTTTTTCTCTGCCATACCGCAGTATTTTGCGGCATTTTTATTATTACCCGTTGCTTTAAGCTCATATCCGAGCTTTGTCTTTTCGAGTATTACCCAAATTACAATCGCTATGATTATCGCAAGCGGAATAGCAATAGTCACATACTGATTGTTGTTGAACAGCTTGTCCAGCCCGAGGCTCGGAATGACAGCCGATGCATTGTTGTTTTGAATTCCCAAGGTGTAGGGGCTTGTGCTTTCCTTTACCCCTGTCAGCAAAATATTTACACCGTAAAGGCATATCCAGTTCAGCATGATACCGCTGATAACCTCGTTTACATTGCAGTAAGCCTTGAGCAGACCGCTTATCGCTGCAAGAAATGCACCGCCTACGGCACCGAGCAGCATACATACCCACCAAGGCATATTCCATGCAAGAGCCGCATATATCGCAAGTCCGGCACCGAGTCCGTACTGTCCCGCCGCACCGATATTGAACAGTCCTACCTTGTAGCAGAACAAAATGGACAGTGAACACATCAGCAGCGGTGCCGTCTTTACAAGCGTACTTCCGAAATATTTCAGCACTATTCTTGAATCTCCGTAGTTGAAGAAGTTCTTCATCAAATCAAGTATTCCCTCAAGTGCACCGCTCGGATTGATGCAGAGCAGCACGATGAAACCGATTATCAAACCGACTACAATACAGATCAATGAAGATAATATGGCTTGAAACGCCGGATTTTTCATAATGTTTTTTTTCTCATTGTTCATTCCGCCGTTCCTCCTTTCTTAGCACCCGCCATATAAAGTCCGAGTTCTTCCACTGTCGTTGTCTTAGGATCCAATTCTCCTACGATTTCTCCCTCGTACATAACGAGAATTCTGTCAGGTACGCTCATCACCTCTTCCAGCTCAAGTGAAACCAGCAATACGGCTTTGCCTGCGTCACGCTGCTCCACGAGCTGATGATGAATGTACTCTATCGCACCGACATCAAGACCTCTTGTCGGCTGTACCGCAACCAAAAGCTGCGGATTTTTATCTATTTCACGAGCAACTATCGCCTTTTGCTGATTACCGCCGGACATGGATCTCGCAATCGTAATCGGTCCCTGTCCCGAACGCACATCGTACTGTTCAATCAGCTTTTCTGCGTATGCTCTTATATTTTTCCTGTTCAAAAAGCCTGCCTTGGAAACAAACTCCGGCTCAAAATATCTTTGAAGCACGATATTGTCTTCCAATGTATAGTCCAGAACCAAACCATGCTTATGTCTGTCCTCCGGAATATGGCTCATATTTTCGTTTCTGCTGCGGATACTTGCATTGCTTATATCCTTGCCGCAAAGTGTTATCTTTCCGCCCGCAAGCGGTTCCAAGCCCGTAAGTCCGTAAACGAACTCGGTCTGACCGTTTCCGTCGATACCGGCGATACATACGATTTCTCCGGCACGCACCTTAAGCGATACATTTTTAACCGCATTGTTCTTGTGCAGCTTGCTTGCAACGGTCATATTTTCGACATCCAGAATTACTTCTCCCGGATTTGCCTCTTTTTTCTGCACCGTAAACTCAACATCTCTGCCTACCATCATTCGAGAAAGCTCTTCCTTGCTGGTATCCTTGATGTCTACGGTTCCGACATATTTTCCTTTTCGGAGTACCGTACATCTGTCGGCAACCTCCATAATTTCGTTGAGCTTATGCGAAATGAAGAGTATGGATTTGCCTTCTGCCGCCAAGCCTTTCATAATCTGCATCAGCTCTGTTATTTCCTGCGGTGTAAGCACTGCCGTAGGTTCGTCGAAAATCAAGATTTCGTTGTTCCTGTAGAGCATTTTCAGAATTTCGGTTCTCTGCTGCATTCCGACACTGATATTTTCAATCAGAGCATCGGTATCTACATATAATCCGTATTTTTCGGATAATTCATCGACCTTTTTCTTTGCCTCCGATTTTTTCAGAAAACCGTGCGTATTCGGTTCTACGCCCAAAATTATATTGTCAAGCACAGAAAAACACTCCACCAGCTTAAAATGCTGATGAACCATTCCGATTCCAAGCTCATTTGCCACATTGGGATCCTTGATTTCTACCTTTTTCCCTTCCTTGCGTATTTCTCCGCCTTCGGGTTGATACAAGCCGAAAAGTACGCTCATAAGTGTGGATTTTCCTGCTCCGTTTTCTCCGAGCAGGGCATGAATTTCTCCTTTTTTGAGCTGAAGCGTTATATCATCGTTGGCGATGATGCCCGGAAACTTCTTTGTAATGTGGAGCATTTCTATTGCATATTGATGTTCCAAAGCTCTACCTCCGTAAATAAGAGTGTTATAAATTCAAAAATAGGGGAATGCCAAATGACACCCCCTATCATTTTTCAAAAATTAACCTACAATCTGTCCCTGTGCATCTACAGTTGTGTTTGTAGTTTCAGGCATTGCAGTGATATCATTGCTGATAGTGATTTCGCCTGCGTTGATCTTAGCAACCATTGCTGCATAATCGTCAGCAGTGAAGCCGTCAGCGAACTGAGTTGACGGTGCGATCTGAACATAGTTTTCTTCCGGTGTGTCGGAGATGATACCTAAGTTAGCGATCTGACCAACATAGTTAGCCCAGTTACCGTTTAAGATAACTTCAGTAAGTGTGTCATATGTTGAAGAATACAGACCCTTCATTGCAGATGTAACAGTCATACCTTCGCCGTAGTCACCGTCGATGATTGCAGCCTGGTCAACGTCAACACCGATAACCTTGCCGTCTACCTTCTGTGCAGCTTCGCAAGCAGAAGTGTAGATGGAACCGCCTGCAGCGAATACAACTTCTGTACCGCCCTTGTACCAAGTATCCATTACAGCAGTGATGTCAGCGTTACCGAAGAACTGTCCGCCGTATACATAGTTAACTTCAACGTCCTTGTCAAGCTCAGCAGCAGCAGCATCGCAGCCCTGAACGAAGCCCTGTCCGTAACGAACTACAGCAGGAACAGCCATTCCGCCAAGGAAACCTAACTTTTCGTATCCGAGCTTAACAGCAGCATAACCTGCCATATAGCCTGCGATTTCTTCCTGATAGATGATAGTGTAAACGTTGGACATATCGAAGTATTCTGCAAGATCCCAATTGTCAGGATTGTAGTCGTATGATTCGCCTGCAGCACCTACAGCAGCTTCAAGCAGGTCACCCTTTGCAACGTCGAGTGCGATGAACTTAACGTCAGGATAGTTAGGTGCAGCTTCTACAATTGTTCCGCCGAATGCATAACCCGGCATTACGATTACATTGTAGCCTTCGCCGATAGCCTGTTCAACCATAGCTACTCTGTCGGAAGTGTTGTCGCCGGCAGGTTTGAAATAGCTGAACTGAACATCGTTAGCTTCACAGAAAGCCTTACAAGCTTCATATGTAGTCTGGTTGAAGGACTGGTCTGTGATATCGCCGTAGTCAGTGATCATTGCAACAGCATAAGTTTCTGCTGCATCGTCGCCGTTGTCACCGCCGCCGCATGCAGCTAAGGAAAATACCATTGCAACAACAAGCAATAATGTTAATAACTTTTTCATTTGTTTTTTCCTCCTAAATGAAATTAAGAATATACTACCCTATGATTATAACACATTCCGAAAAAAGTAAAAGTTATTTTTTGCACTTTCTTTGCGGTTTGACCCTTTTTTCTTCACTTTTTTTGATGTTTTTTGATTTTTGACCATACAGCAGTGCTATGCACGGCACCGCCGAGCAATTAGGAGCAAAGTCAGCAGCTATCATGCTTTTGTCATTTCTGCTGTAAACTTTTTAACAAAAGCTGCTGTCAGGCCCCAGATTATTTTGTCCTCGTAGTGATAGACCGATATTGATTTGTGACCTGTACGCCATCTATAATCACTCCTTATTCCGAGCTTCTCGTAAGGAAAATCCTTCACGTCCTGAATCACATCGTATTCATATATATACGCTTCGTTCTCGGCGAAAAAGCTCATAGGCACAGTGAACACCTCTGCCACCTCCGCTTCGTTTATACGTATTCTTGAAAGTTCGCTTTCGTCCGTAAAGCCCACTATCGAATGCATAGCAATGGAGGTCAGCTCATACTGGGTGGCATACTCGCCCAAAATTTCTATATTCTCAATTCCTATTTCCTCTGCCGTTTCTCTCAACGCACATTCACGCACGCTTTCGCCCGGCTCCATTCTGCCTCCCGGAAAGCATACATCTCCCGGCTGTCGTATTCCCTCGGCTCGCTTTTCGAAAACGAAATGCAGTCCGTCCTCCTTTTCTGTCAGCAGTATAAGCACCGCATAATCACGCAGGATTTCGAGCGTTCCCGGACTGTGCAGACTCATTTTAGCCCTTATTTCGTTCAGACCCGTTTTTGTATCTTCCTTCTTCATTCGCTTTTCGTTTCCTTTCCCCGTTTTCGATGAAGTGCCTCGTAACAGTCATACTACAAAACAGGGCGATGGAAAACACCACCGCCCGATATATATTCTAAGCAAATATATTAATTTAAGCTTTCGCAGCCCTCGAAATTAACGCCGATCATTTCTTCTTTTTCGGCACTGAGGCTTACAACGAAGTCCATGCCGTAATTCTTGGAGATGTCCTTAAGTCTTTCAACGAACTCAGGCAGATCTCCGAGGGAGAAATCAGCATGCTTCAAAATGCTGTCGATGAAAATTGTTTCGATATCCAGGTCGGAACTGATGATTCCGTACAGGAAGCCTATGTATTCATCACTGTTAGTTACATGTTCAAAATCGTCCATACAGATAACTCTGATTCTGTATTTCAAATCGTACATCAATCTATGATTTTTATTTATGAAAATAATACTTCCTTTGCTCGTTTCTACGGACTCGTTAGCCAGCTCGATCATTCTCTTAGTCTTACCGCTGCCTTTATGTCCAATCAATAATTTAACCATGATAACCGCCTCCTAAATATTTTGCTTATATTCTTTGGTTTTCGTTCATTATACACCAAAAATTCCGAGCTTTCAACCTTTATTTCTCGCAAACAGGGCTTTTACGGTTCCTAATCCTTCGTATTTTTGAAAATTTCCATTTTTTCGATGCGGTCGAAGGCTTCCGCAAGCACCGATATGTCAACGGTACACGCTATTCTGAGGTAGCCCTCTCCGCAGGCACCGAAACCGTTTCCCGGAATTACCAGCACATGTGCCTCTTCAAGCAGCCTGTTTGCTGCCTCTGCCGATGAAAGTCCTGTGTCTTTTATGTTTATAAACAGATAAAAGCTTCCCATAGGCGGATAAATTACATGCATATTCGGAATGGCGTTTATTCTCTCCGCTGCGTAATACACCCTTTCCTTAAAGGCTTTTACAAGCTCGGGCTGTACCTCCCTGCGGCATCTGAGTGCGTGCAGTGCGGCTCTCTGCGAAACCGCAGGTGCCGAATAAACCAGTCCCTCGTTGATGCCCTTCATCGCATCTATGATATACGGCGGTGCTATCACCGCACCCACACGCCAGCCTGTCATCACGAAATTTTTCGAAAAGCTGTTCAGTGTAATCGTTCTTTCTTTCATTTCCGGAAGTGAGGAAAACGGCACAAACGGTTCTGCAAAGCTGTATATCGTATAAATCTCATCGCTTATTACCGCAAGCTCGTATTTTTTTGCTACCTCTGCAATCTTTTTCATAGTTTCCAAGGTCAGACAGCTTCCTGTAGGATTGTTAGGCGAGTTGAGTATTATAGCCTTGGTCTTAGGCGTGATATGTGCTTCGAGCTGTGCGGTATCTATCTGATATCTGTCCTCCTCAAAGGTTTCCATCTCTACCAGCACACCTCCCGCCAGCTCAACCTGTTCCTTGTAAATCGTAAAATACGGTGCGGGCACTATGACCTCATCTCCGTCATTGAGTATCGCTTCCAGAACCAAATACATACCCATACATGCCGATGTTGTCACCATGATTTCTTCGTCAGCTACCTGCATGTCGAACTCTTCCTTATAGTATTTTGCTATCTCATCACGCAGCTCACTGTAACCGCGGCAGTCGGTATAATGCGTATATCCCGCCTTTGCGTCTTCAAAAGCCTTTTCGATTATCGGCAACGGCGTTGCAAAATCCGGATCTCCGAGGCTCAGATTTATCAGATCGTCAATACCCGCACTCATCGCACCGAGCTGACCGATTGCAGACTTTTCTTTATTTTTGTATTTATCTGCTAAAAATTTCTTTTCCATTATTTTTCCTCCTGCAAATGTGCGGAGCAGAGCCCCGCACCTACGGCAAATATGCGGAGCAGAACCTCGTACCTACGGCAAATGTACGAAACAAAGCTCCACAGCTTATACCATTTCTGCCAAATCGTAAATCAGTCTTTCAGTCTTTTCCCAGCCGAGGCACGGGTCTGTGATGGACTTTCCGTATACCGTTCCGTCCACAGGCTGACAGCCGTCCTCTATGTAGCTTTCGACCATAACGCCCTTGACCATATTGCCTATATCCTCGCTGAAACGCTTGGAGTGGATTACTTCTTTACAAATTCTGACCTGCTCGGCATACTGCTTGCCGGAGTTTGCATGGTTTGCATCTATCATTATCGCCGGATTTTTCAGTCCGTTTTCGTGGTACATATCGCACACAAGACGCAGATCCTCGTAGTGGTAGTTCGGTATCGACTGTCCTCGTTTGTTCGTATAGCCTCTGAGTATAGCGTGTGCATAAGGATTTCCGTGGCTCGCTACTTCCCAGTTTCTGTATATAAATGTATGTCCGCTCTGTGCCGCAACGAGTGAGTTCATAAGTACCGAAAGGTCGCCCGCAGTAGGATTTTTCATTCCTACCGGGATATCAAGTCCGCTTGCCGTCAGTCTGTGGAACTGATTTTCGACCGAGCGTGCTCCGATTGCAACATAGCAGAGGATATCGCTGAGGTATCTGTAGTTTTCGGGATACAAAAGCTCGTCCGCACAGAAGAAATCGGTTTCCTTCATGGTTCTTATGTAGGTTTCTCTTATCGTGATTATGCCCTTGAGCATATCCTCTCCGAGCAGCGGATCCGGCTGGTGCAGCATTCCCTTGTAGCCCTTGCCCGTGGTTCTCGGCTTGCTCGTGTAAACTCTCGGAATTATCAATATTTTTTCGCTGACCTTGTCCTGAACCTTTCTCATTCTGAGCAGATAGTCCAGTACAGCCTCTTCGTTATCCGCCGAGCACGGTCCTATCACCATAAGCAGCCTGTCGTCGCTGCCGTCCAGGATTGCTTTAACTTCCTTGTCGCATTTTTCTCTCTTTGCCTGATATTCTTCGCTTATCGGAAACATTTCCTTGATTTCCTTTGGGATAGGAAGCTTCCGTTTGAAATCCATATTCATATTCTACACCTCTTT
>CAZLTX010000029.1:0-10330 GCA_964562555.1 uncultured Oscillospiraceae bacterium | reverse complement strand
TGTGCAACCAATTTCTGTGTTATCCAGTCAACCGCCATCATTCTCACCGATACCAAATAGCTCAGACTTTCTATCACATCACGGTTTGCGACTATGAAAGCGAGCGAAAGCCCCGGCACGAAGGTAAGCGAAAACGAATAAATATATATGATGTTTTCGGCTTTGTCGAGTGCCTTAAGCGGCGGAAATTTCATTCCTCTGTAAACAAGCTCCGAAGCCGCATCTTCTTCGACTATAGGCACACGGTATCTGTTCGAAAGCTCCACTATTTTTTCTCGGCGTTCGAGTGAAAGAATGGCTCCCGTAGGGTCGTGAAAGCTTGAGTTTACATATATGAGTCTCGGTTTTTTCTGCATCAAAACCCGCTCAAGTGCGTCGCAGTTCATTCCGTCCCTGTCTACGGGAACGGTGACTATATGTGCACCCGCAAGCTCCATGGCACGGTACGGGTCGGGCGAAACAGGTTCCTCCATTATCACAGTATCCCCCGGTTTAACCAAAAGCATTACAACGAAATCGAGTGCCTGATTGGTTTCGCTCAAAATCTGTATTTCTCCTGTCGTTGCTTTAATACCCTTGGTGCTCAAAAAGGAAACCAATTTCTGTCTGAGTACTTTGTCGCCCTTATACGGACTGTAAAAATACTGTGTTTTTCCCTCTTCTGAAACCATTGCGGCTATATTTTCCGCTATCTCCTTGGTGTCGTAAATCCCCGGACAAGCCAGTCCGCTGCCCATGGAAATTTTCTCTTTTTCTCCGAAACGCTGGAACAGGTCATCAAAGGTCACCTGCATATCGAGATATTTTTCGTTTATTTCGGATTTCCAGTTTACTTTTTTTATCTTCTGAGGCACAGACGGCTTTTTTATCTCAGCACCACTGCCGAGTTTGCCGTCTTTTTCTGCTCTTTTTTGCGTTCCGCCGTCCCCGCTGTCCGGCTCAGGCATAGTCACTATATAACCAACGCCCTGCTTCGATTCTATAAGCTCCTCTGCCTTTAGCTCGTTGTATGCCTTGGCGACCGTATTGCGGTGTACCGAAAGCATATTTGCCATGGCTCTTTCCGACGGAAGAGTGCTGCCGAGAACAAGCTCGCCCGAATAAATCTGCTTTTTCAGCTGCGTTGCCATCTGCACATATATGGGAATTTTGGACCGGGTATCAATCTTTATATTCATCTTTTACCTTCATTTTTCCGTTTTCCGCTTTTTCTGCGGTTCTGTCGCCTTTGCTCTTGCGTTATTCTCCCTCGGACAGCTGCTTTTTGGGCTTAATGCCGTGGAACTGATAGTAGCAGACCTCCAGCCTGCCGTTATACAGCTTTCTGCGTCTGTCAGCCTGTCTTTCGAGCTTTTTTTCTATGCTCTTGTCTGCCGTCACCGCAAAAAGCGACCAAGTCGGATTTTCCGTCAAGAACCTCTTGTATGCCTCGTATATTTTGTCAATGCTCTTTCTGTCACCGATTCGCTCTCCGTAAGGCGGATTTGTTACCACAACTCCGCTCTCGCTTTTGGTACGCATCGCCGCCACATCTGCTGCCGCAAATGTGATGCAGTCGTCAACTCCTGCCAGCTCGGCATTCGCTCTCGCTGCGGCGATTGCCTCCGGATTTATATCAAGCCCGAAAATTTTAGGGCTGCATTCACTGTCCATCGCCTCGAACGCCGCCTTGCGTTCCTCCTTCCAGAGCTTTGCCGGTATCGCTTCCCATTCCTCCGCCGCAAATTTTCGGCTGAGTCCCGGTGCTATGTTTCTTGCTATCATCGCCGCCTCTATCGGTATGGTTCCCGAACCGCAGCACGGGTCTGACAAAATCCTGTCCTTATTCCAAAAGGACAGCTCTATCATTGCCGCTGCCAAGGTTTCCTTTATGGGTGCCTCGACGCTGTGCTGCCTGTAGCCTCGCTTGTGAAGTCCAACGCCCGTGGTATCCAAAGTGACGGTCACACGGTCCTTGAGCAGCGTTATCTTGATATCGTAAAGTGCTCCGCTTTTTTCGAAATGCTCTACTCCGTAAAAATCCTTCAGCCTCTCTATGACGGCTTTTTCGGCAACGGACTGACATGCCGGCACGCTCGAAAGCTTGGATTTGACCGATGAGCCGTTCATAACGAACCTGCCGTCTATCGGAATCCATTCCTCCCACGCTATGCCCTTTATCTGCTGAAAAAGCTCCTCAAACTCATACGCTTGAAATTCGCCCATCTTTATCTGCACACGATCTGCACAACGCAGCCACAGATTAGCTCTGACCACAGCTCTTTCATCGCCCATGAATGTAATTTTGCCGTCCTCGGACTTAAGTATCTTGTATCCCAATTTTTCAATTTCACGCTTTACCGGTGCCTCAAGGCCGAAGGTCGCGGTTGCAATAAGTTCAAGCTTCATTTTGTTTCCTCCGCAAAAACAGCGTCCTCAAAGGGACGCTGAATTTTTTTCTAAAGATAAGGTGCCCTTCTGTTAAGTGAACTGCTTTCCAGTTTGTCAAGAATATCGAGTGATTTTCCTGTACCAACCGCAACGCAGGACTTCGGGTCCTCTGCAATAATTACTTTTATTGCCGTTCTGTCTTCAATTCTCTTGTCAATCCCGTGCAGGAGTGCACCGCCTCCTGTGATTATGATACCCGAATTGCTGATGTCCGCCGCAAGCTCCGGAGGAGTTATCTCCAAAACATTGTGAACCGCCTCGCAAATCGTGTGCAGAGGCTCCTCAAGTGCCTCCATCATCTCGTCCGAAGTAACCTCAACGCTCTTAGGCAGACCCGTAACAAGGTCTCTTCCCCTGCATTCTCTGGTCACCACCTCATCTCTCGGGAAAGCTGTTCCTATGGTAAGCTTAAGATCCTCTGCCGTTCTTTCACCGATGTAGAGCTTATGCTCCTTACGCATATATTTAATGATGGCTTCGTCAAATTTGTCACCCGCAATCTTTACCGATGTGCTTGCAACAATGCCTCCGAGCGATATAACGGCAATATCCGTCGTACCGCCGCCGATATCTATAACCATTACGCCATCCGGCTTAGAAATATCAATTCCCGCACCTATTGCAGCAGCAATAGGTTCTTCCATCAGATAGACATGTTCCTTGCCCCCTGCCTGTGCCGCCGCTTCTTTAACCGCACGTTTCTCGACCTCGGTTACTCCGCTCGGTACGCAAACCATGATTTTAGGCTTGAAGAAACGGTTACCGCCGCAGGTTTTGCGGATAAAATACTTGAGCATTCTCTCGGTTATGTCGTAATCGGAAATAACGCCGTCACGCAGAGGTCTGACAGCCACGATGTTAGCAGGGGTTCTGCCGAGCATCTGTCTTGCCTCCTCGCCGACCGCAAGTATCTCGTCGGTATCGTTGTTTATAGCGACCACCGATGGCTCATTCAAAACTATACCTTTACCTTTTATATACACCAGCACGTTCGCCGTGCCCAAATCAATTCCAACTTCCGTCGCAAATCCCATTATATTCTCCTCTTTTCTGTTGATAATATTTATCATTTACATTTCTCAGAACATTATATATAATTTTTTTGCTTTTTTCAATTTATTTGCGTGAATTCTTTGGAATTTTTTTCGTTTCAGACAAAAAAGAGAACTCTCCGTTCTCAGAAAGTTCTCTGTCTGCATATTTAATTCATTTTGTTGGATTCGACGAAGCGTTTTATCTTCTTGCCTGTGGTCTTTTCGAATTCTTCCTGTCTTACATTGATTTTTTTGATTTTCTTGAAGAACGGGAGCTCTTCGTTAATCTTGTCAACCTCCTGCCACAGGAGTTTTTCAACCTGAGCACTGTCAGCTGCCGCTTCCTTTCCTATCAAAGCCTCGACTTCTTCCATCTCAGGCTTAATCGTTGCAACTATCAAATCGTCGGCACCGTTTTCGTCCATATCCGCCCATACCATCGATTCGGATACCAGTGCGGACTTTCCGAGGAAATATTCAAGCTCCTCAGGGAATACATTTTTGCCGTTTTTCGTGATGATGACATTCTTCTTACGACCTGTGATGTATATATACGGACCGTCGGTATAGCCGAGGTCGCCTGTGTGGAACCAACCGTCCTTGAGAACCTTTTCGGTTTCCTCCGGCATATTGTAGTACCCCATCATTACATTAGGTCCCTTGAGGCAAATTTCGCCTATTCCGTCCTCGTCAGCATCTACTATCTTTACATCAACGCCCGGAAGCACATGTCCCACCGAATCGTTTCTAGGCTCAAGGTCGAAATTCAGTGCCGCCATAGGAGCACATTCCGTAAGTCCGTAGCCTTGAAGTGCCACGATTCCGAGGTCACGGAAAAACTGCAGAATCTGCGGATCTATCGCCGCACCGCCCGCAATTATCATATCCAAATTGCCGCCGAATACTTTCAGAATATCCTTGAGCACCAGCTTATTCAGATTCAAACCGAATTTTGAGGTAAACTTGTTCAGCTTGAGAACCGTCTTTACGCTCTTTTCCTTGCCCTGCTTGCGGATATTTTTCCAAATAGCCTTGTACAGCATTTCGAAAATCAGCGGCACGCCGAGGAAGAAGGTCGGTTTGATCTCCTGTAAATTCTTTTGGATATATTTCAAGCCCTCGCAGTATCCTATGCAGGAGCCTTTGTACATCGGCATCAGAAAGCCGCAGGTACACTCATAGGTGTGGTGAAGCGGCAAAACGCTGAAGAAGGTATCTCTTTCGTTTGTGTCGAGCAGCGTCGGTGCACTCATAAGGTCGCAGCAGATATTTGTCTGAGAAAGCATTACGCCCTTTGCGATTCCGGTAGTTCCCGAGGTAAAGAGCAGCACACCCATTTCGTCCGGGTACATCTCAGCATCGAGATACGAACGCTCGCCGCCGGCTATAAGCTCCTTGCCCTCTGCAATCAGCTCTGACCACGAAAGCACTCCGTCAGCCTCATGCTCGGCATTCAGATTTACGAGCACCTTGAGCTTCGTTTCGCCTCTCTGCTTGATTTCGCTGAAAATCGGCAAAAACTTTTTCGTAAATAATATGCCCTCTACTTCCGCCTCTTTTATGAGCTGCTCCAGCTCAGATGCTCCGAGCTCTTTATCGAGCGGAACCACCACGCCCAGACCGCAGCTTATCGCAAGGTATGAGGATGCCCACTGATAACAGTTGTCGCCGATTACCGCAACTCTCTTGTCCTTCAGTCCCTGCTTGATAAGAGCCGTTCCCAAAGCGTTCAGGTCATCAAGTGTCTGACCGAAGGTTATCTCACGGAATGGCTCGTTTTTCTCGAAACGCTGCTTGAAAGCGACATGATCTCTGCCGTATCTTTCGACACTCTTGTTCATCATGTCCTTTAAGTCCGTAATCGGGTGGCTTACCTTGTACTTTATCGCAGGATCGTCCATAGCATTGATGCTTGCAATGAATTTCTCTGCCCTTTTCAGTTCGAATTGTTTCTGTTCCTGATAGTTCATGGATCGTTCTCCTTTTATTCTGTTTATAACTTATAAAATTTTATATTTTATTTACTATAGCATTTGCATTTTGTGGTTTGCATCTAGTTTTCAATACTAGATTACCATGTAACTCTTATAATGTCAAGCTTTACAGATGAGTTTTTATGTGATATACTGTTTGATATATCCGAGCGTGATGTATCGCTCGGCTTAATTTCCGCAAAGAGGTGACGAAATGACCGAGCAAGGCTCCGCTAATATCGCAAGTGCAAAAAATATCTCAAAAGAATTTCATATTCCTCGTTGGCACGAGCTGCCGTCCATAGACCTTTACATGGATCAGGTAGTAAGCTTCATAGACAGCTCCCTCGGCCCGTTTTTTTCGTCCGTCGGAACGGCTCCGCTGACAAAAAGCATGGTCAACAACTATGTTAAAGCCAAAATCGTCGATGCACCCGTGAACAAGAAATATCCACGGCTTTCGGTGGCAATGATCGTTGTCGTATATATTCTGAAAAGCTGCTACTCTACCGAGGAAATCGGCAAGCTCATCAAGCTCGGCATCAGCCTTGAGGCTCCGGAGCTTACCTATAACCGTTTCTGCGAGGCTATGGAAAACGCTGTTTTCACGGTTTTTGCGGGCAGCATATCCATCTCTAACGAGGAAATTCCGGGCAGAGATAACAAATATCTCATGGAAAATTTCGCACTGTCCTTCGCATCAAAGATCTACGTGCAGCGTACCTTCCTCTTCAAACAGGACAAGCACTGAGCTTTATTCAATGCTATTCTGCTATCGCAGCCCAGTCTATCGGCGGCTGACCGGTGAGCTCCAAAAATCTGTTGGTTCTGCTGAAATATGAGCCTCCGAAATATCCCGTATGTGCCGAAAGCGGACTCGGGTGTGAGCCCGTCAGTATCAGATGTCTGCCGTTTGTGATAAGCTCCTGCTTAGTCTTTGCATTCGCACCCCAAAGTATGAAAACCATCGGCTTTTCTCGCTCGTTCAGCTTTTTTATCACCGCATCGGTGAACCTCTCCCAGCCTTTGTCCTTGTGTGAGTTCGGCTGACTGTCTCTTACGGTCAGCACCGCATTGAGCATCAGCACGCCCTGCTCCGCCCACGCCGTAAGACAGCCGTGTTTCGGTGCTTTGATTCCCATATCCCGTTTCAGCTCCTTATATATGTTCATCAGCGACGGCGGTATCTTAACGCCCTTGTTGACCGAAAAGCACAGTCCGTGTGCCTGTCCCTGCTGATGATACGGATCCTGTCCCAAAATCACCACTCTCGTGTTCTCATATGACGAGGCTCTGAGTGCATTCAAAACATCTTCCCTCGGCGGGTAAATGCTGTGTTCCTCATACTCGCTGCTCAAAAATTCAGTCAATCCCACAAAGTATTCTTTCTCGAATTCTTCCTTAAGTATATAATCCCAATCGTTTCCGATTTCCATGTTAAAACTGTTCATACTATTCGTTTCCTTATCAAAATCTTAACACTGTTTTTATATATTCTACCACAAAATGCGGCTGTTCGCCATAATAATTGCACAATATTTCACGGAACAATTCGCATAACGACTGCATAAGCTTTGTCGGCATGTCGGCACTTGCGGCTCGGCTCTTTTTCGTGTATAATCTTTTTTATGTGAAAGGAACGAACGAAAATGAAAAAACACGCTATAATTCCTGTGTTTATCTCGCACAGGGGCTGTCCGAACGACTGCGTTTTCTGCAATCAAAAGAGAATAACCGCACGCAGCGGTGATGTAACTCCCGAAACGGCTCGCCGCACCATCGAGCAGCACCTGTCCACATTGGAAAGCATGCAGCTTGAAACCGTCGAGCTGGCTTTTTTCGGCGGTTCGTTTACAGGCATTCCTCTTGATGAGCAGACAGCTTTTTTGGCTCTTGCAAATGAATACAAGGCGGCGGGCAGGATTGATAAAATTCATCTTTCCACCCGTCCCGATTACATAAACGAGGAAATCCTTGACAATCTGAAACATTTTGATGCCGATATCATCGAACTCGGAGTTCAGTCCTTCGATGAAGAGGTGCTCAAGCTTTCGGGCAGAGGTCACGATGCGGCGGTCGTATATAAAAGCTCGCAGCTCATCAAGGATTACGGCTTTTCGCTCGGGATTCAGCTTATGATAGGTCTGCCGGGTGACAGCCTTGAAAAATGCGTTTTTTCCGCAAACGAAACGGTCAAAATCGCTCCGGAAATCGCCAGACTTTATCCGACGGTGGTAATCAAGGAAACCGCACTCTACGATGCATATCTTTCGGGGCTCTACACTCCGCTCAACGAGGAGGAGGCTGTTCTTCGCACCGCAGAAATGTACAAAATCCTCGATGCAGCCGGAATCAATATAATACGGGTAGGTCTTAAATCCAGCGATATAATTTCATCGGAAACAGCCTTTCACCCCGCCTTCCGTCAGCTTGTGGAGGGGCATATAGCCCGTGAGAGGCTTGAAGCTGCATTGGAAAGTGCTTTGGAAAATGCTTTGGGGAGTGCTTCGCACGAAACAGCGGACGCACAGCCTCAGAAAGTGCTTTTCCTTTCCAACGAAAAGTGCTATAATAATATATTCGGTCACAAGGCTGTAAACCGCAGATACTTCGAGGCTAAATATCCTCAGCTCCAAATCATCGGCGGCATTGATGCGGCTCTTGCGAACAATGAATATACGGTAAAACTTTAAAAATAAAGTATAAATAAAGGAGAAAAAAATGAAAGCAGTTGTAACAGTAATAGGTAAAGATATGGTGGGGATTCTCGCTCGTGTATCCTCCTCATGTGCGGACAAAAATGCCAATGTCCTTGAAGTAACTCAGTCCATACTCGACGGTTATTTCTGTATGGTAATGGTCATCGACATCAGCAGCATGAGCTGTGAGATAGAAGCTCTCCAAAAGAGCCTCAAGGACGCCGTTCCCGACATGGTGGTTCATGTTATGCACGAGGATATTTTCAATTCCATGCACAGAATTTAAGCGAAATAATCAGATACGGAGGCTTCAAAACTTAAAATGGTAAACTTTAATGATATAATGGAAACTATCACGATGATTCAGGAGGAAAATCTCGATATTCGTACCATAACGATGGGAATTTCTCTCTTGGACTGTGCCGACAGCGACATCGACCGCTCATGTGAAAAGATTTACAACAAAATTTACTCTCATGCAAAGGATTTGGTCGCTACAGGAGAATTTATAGAAAAGAAATACGGTATTCCCATCGTAAATAAGCGAATCAGTGTAACCCCGATTTCAATGCTGGTGGCTGCCAGCGGCGGTGATCCCGTAAAATATGCTCTGACGCTCGACCGTGCCGCAAAGGCTGTAGGTGTCAACTTTATCGGCGGTTTCAGTGCTTTGGTGCAAAAGGGCTTCAGTGCCGGTGACAGAGAGCTCATAGAAGCTATCCCTCGTGCACTTGCGGAAACTGATTTCGTGTGCTCGTCGGTTAACATCGGCTCCACCAAGGCAGGTATAAACATGGACGCTGTAGCTTTGATGGGCGGTGTTGTTAAGGAAGCTGCCGAGCTGACAAAGGACAGACAGTGCATAGGTGCTGCCAAGCTCGTCGTATTCTGCAACGCACCCGAGGACAATCCGTTCATGGCAGGTGCTTTCCACGGTGTGGGCGAGCCCGATGTAGTGCTGAATGTAGGCGTTTCCGGTCCGGGTGTCGTTCGTGCCGCACTCGCCAAACTGCCTGACGATGCACCGCTTAACGAGGTCGCTGAGCTTATCAAAAAAACAGCATTCAAAATCACCCGTATGGGTCAGCTTGTCGGTACCGAGGCATCTCGTATGCTCGGCGTTCCTTTCGGTATCATCGACCTTTCGCTTGCTCCTACTCCGGCAGTCGGTGACTCGGTCGCACATATTTTGGAAGAAATCGGTCTTGAGGAATGCGGAACTCACGGCACGACCGCTGCTCTCGCTATGCTCAACGATGCGGTTAAGAAAGGCGGCGTAATGGCATCTTCATCTGTCGGCGGTCTTTCAGGTGCTTTCATACCGGTTACAGAGGACGCAGGCATGATTTCCGCAGCGGCAAGCGGCTGTCTGAGCATAGAAAAGCTTGAGGCTATGACAGCGGTATGCTCTGTGGGACTCGACATGATCGTTATTCCGGGCGAAACAGCCGTCGAAACGATTTCTGCAATCATCGCAGACGAGGCTGCTATAGGTATGGTCAACTCCAAAACCACAGCAGTGCGTGTAATCCCTGCAATCGGTCTTGCCGAGGGCGAGCAGCTTGACTTCGGCGGACTGCTCGGCTACGGTCCGGTTATGAAGCTGCACACACAATCATCGTCAAAGATGATAAAAAGAGGCGGCAGAATCCCTGCACCTATGCAGAGCCTGAAGAATTAAAAGGTAGGGCAGAAGTGATTTTTTTGCTGTGCTTCCTCGGCGTCGGCGGCTGTGCCTGCTCACTCGCAAACTTTGGATTGCATTGCAAACTCGCAAGCTCCGCTTGCTCAAACAGTGCAATGCAATTAGCCAAAGTTTAAGCTCGTTTCACAGACAGCCGCAATCGACTTCTCGAAACGCAAGACAAAAAAATCATTCTGCCCTCTTTGCTGTACGTATCCTTGAAATGTAATTTTTTGCTGTACGTAGCCTTGAAAGGTATTTTTTTGCTGTACGTATCCTTGAAAGGGAAAAATCTCCGAACCGCAGACATATGATTCTGCGGTCGGAGATTTTTTTGTATTATTATCAATACTCTGTAGATGCGGGGCTCTGCTCCGCACGAGTTTGCAATGCAGCCCAAGGCTCAAGAAACGAGTCGCCTGCAGCTGCCTGCGATGAAAAGATGAAGCGAAAGGATTATTCGCCTACAATTAAACTGTTTCGAGTCGTTCATCGACGAGAAACCACCTT
>CAZLTX010000028.1:0-10756 GCA_964562555.1 uncultured Oscillospiraceae bacterium | reverse complement strand
TCAGGGTGAAGCTCTGTTACCCAGATGCCGTCTTCTCTTACTTCCATAACTGCCATCTCTGTGATGATCTTTGTTACGCACTTTTCTGCTGTAAGTGGAAGTGTGCACTTCTTCAAAATCTTGTGTGCACCCTTCTGAGTGTGAAGCATAGTGATGATAACCTGTGGGCAGCCTGCACAAAGGTCCATGGCACCGCCCATACCTGCAACCTTTTTGCCCGGTACGATCCAGTTAGCAAGGTCTCCGTTTTCGGCAACTTCCATAGCACCGAGAACTGTAGCCTTTACGTGTCCGCCTCTTACAAGGCCGAAGGACTCTGCTGTATCGAAGTATTTTACTCTTGGAACTGCTGTTACATATGTTCCGCCGGAGTTGATGATATCAACATCGAGGTTTGATGCGTCTGCAACTGCATCGATACCTGCGAATCCGTTTTCGGAGTGGAATGTAACTGTTACACCGTCAGGAATGTAGTCAGCAACCATAGTCGGAAGGCCTATTCCTAAGTTAGCGAAATCGCCGTCTTCAAATTCTTTTGCACATCTTTTCGCAATTCTTACCTTTAAATCTGCCATTTCTTTTCTCCTTCCACGATAGTATCTACGAGTACGCCTGCAACTGCGAAGTAGTCAGGGTCGATTTCGCCCACTTCAACAAGCTTTTCAGGAGCAATGATAGTGTGCTTGGAAGCACCTGCCATTACATAGTTGAAGTTCTTCGTAGCCTTGGAGCAGTAATAGTTACCGAATTTATCAGCAACAGACGGTCTGATGAAAGAATAGTCTGCATAGAGCGGTAATTCGAATAAGTACTTCTTACCGTTGATTTCTACGACTTTCTTTTCTCTGCCGAGCTCGTCAAGCTCTGTTTCCATAGGAGTACCAACGCCTGTAGGAGTAAGTACGCCGCCGAGTCCGTAAGCAGCAGCTCTGATTTTTTCAGCCAGTGTGCCCTGCGGAACCAAGGTGTATGTAAGAGTTCCTTCAGCGAACTGCTCGTTCAGCTTAGGGTTTACACCGAGGTGAGATGCGATAATGTGATCTACCATGTGGTGTTCGAGTAATTTACCGATACCTCTTGCTGTCTTGGCACCGAATTCGCCTGCCGGCTGACCTACATCAAGACCACCGTCATTACCGATAACTGTGAGATGCTTTACGCCTTTTTCTACTAAAGCGTCCATCAAGATTTCAGGGGATCCTGTTGCAAGGAATCCACCGACCATGATAGTCATACCGTCTTGTACGCCGGCTACTGCTTCTTGAGCAGTTTTAATTTTGTTAATCATGTTGTCACCTTCCTGTTAAATATTACATATACATCACTTTATACTTTACCGCTTTTCGACGATTATGTCAAGATGTATACACATATGCATATTTCAATCATTTTGCCCGACATATCTCAGCCGGGCAAAATGTACTTGAACGATCTTGATTTTCTGAAAAATCTTATCTGTCAGCGATGTTCGGCTTATCCTGCCAACCACGCTTTTCAACCTCCTGCATGATGTAGGACATTACATGTTCTGCATACTTGCCCGGGCCGAAGCCTGCATCATAACCCAATTCCTGAGCAAGCTCGTGAGAAATTCTAGGGCCGCCGCAGGTAAGGATAATCTTGTCACGAAGACCTTCTGCCTCCATGAGTTCTTCCATCTGAGTAAGCTGCTTGATGTGGATATCCTTCTGTGTTACAGTCTGGGATACCAGAATAGCATCTGCGTTTACTTCCTTTGCCTTAGCGATAAGAGCTTCGCAAGGAACCTGTGAACCCATGTTGTAAGGTACTACGTTCTTGAATCTTTCCAGACCGAAGTGACCGTGGAAGCCCTTCATCTGAATGATAGCATCGATACCTACGGTATGAGCGTCGGATTCGATGGACGCACCTACTACAACGATATCTCTGCCGATATGTTCGCCTATCCATTCGCCGCATTCTACACGGTCAAGCACGTTACCTTCTACCTTAGGTACATTGATTGCCGTATAGTCGATAGTTGCCTGAGCCGAACCGTATACAACGAAGAAGGTGTATCCCGGTGTCAGTTCACAATAATATGTTACGTTAGGTTCGTCAAAACCCATTTTCTTTACATACTGCTTAGCACATTCTTCTGCTTCTTCGCCGTAAGGTACCGGAAGTGTAAATGCCAATTCAACCCTACCGTCGTTTAACGCATCGCCGTAAGGTTTTACACAGGTCAAATCAACCTGAGTGGTTGCTGTCTTGTTATCTGCCATTATTTCGTACCTCCTTATTCATGATCCATAAACAGTTCGATGAACGGGTTGAAGTAGTTTTCGCCCTTGGTGCAAACGCCCTCAAGACCATGTCCACCGTCGAACGGACGCTTTACGCCGCCGAACTTACCCTGCTCGATAGTCTTGAAAAGTCCGTCCTTTTCAACTTCTGCAAGGAGTGCATCAGCTTTGCCTAAAACTTCCTGAGCTCTCTTCTGTACAATACCGTCTTTCTTGAATTCAACTTCGTCACCGATGTGCTTGCAGTTATTGAAGATGTACTGAGCATTTTCGATGGACAGATATCTGTCGTGCATATGCGGTGTATGGATAGCCTCTGTCAGCATACCGAGAAGCTGTAAGGACTGTCCGGACCAGATTGCAACGAGGTTGAACAGAGCGTCCTGAATGTGACCTCTGAAGATGTTGCCTGTCATAAACTTTGTAGGAGGCATGTATTTTAATCTTGCGTTAGGGAAGATTTCTCTTGCCATGATTGCCTGGGACAGTTCAAGCAGGAAGCCGTCTTCTGTGTTCGGATCCATTTCGAATGCGTGGCCTAAGCCCATCTGTCTTTCAGGAATGTTTGCGAGTACTGCGAACTGTTCGTTGATGAACTGTGATGCTGTTACCGTATGTGCGGATTCGATAGCATCGTCAGTAGTCAGATAGTTATCTTCGCCGGAGTTGAAGATGATACCGCAGTATCCGATGATTACTCTGGACATGAACTGGTCAACCAGAGTTCTCTGCATGTTGATATCTCTGAACAGGATACCGTAAATAGCGTCGTTCAGCATAACATCGAGTCTTTCGAGTGCACCCATAGCTGCGATTTCAGGCATACACATACCGGAGGAGTAGTTACATAATCTGATGTATCTGCCAACCTCTTCACCAACCTCGTCAAGAGCTTTTCTCATGATTCTGAAGTTTTCCTGAGTAGCATATGTACCGCCGAAGCCTTCTGTAGTAGGTCCGTAAGGAACATAGTCAAGTAAGGACTGTGCAGTGGTTCTGATAACAGCGATGATGTCAGCACCCTGTCTTGCTGCTGCCTGTGCCTGAACCACGTCCTCGTAAATGTTACCTGTAGCAACGATTACATAGAGGTAAGGTTCTGAGCCTTCACCGATTCTGTCTAAGTATTCCTGACGTTTTGCTTTCTGCATGTCAATTCTTTCGAAAGTCTTTTTGATTGCAGGCTTTAATGCCTCTGCTGCCTCTGCCTGTGAGCAAGTCGGAAGCTTAGTCAGCTCCAGCTTACCTGCAGCGATTTCTTCAGCGATTTCCTGCGGTTCCTTGCCGGTCTGAACGATGGCATTACCGATCCAGTAAGCAGCACCTGTAGGGAGTGCACCTGCTTCCTTGATGTGGTCTACCACTACGTTCGGCAGCGGTGTTTCGAGTTCGTCAACACCGTCGATACCTAAAAGTCTAACGATTGTTCTCTCTGTTGACACTGTCGTGTGACGCTCGATGAATTCCTGCATGTCATGTGCGATATTAGCGGCATGCTGGCGAGCACTGTCAACAACTTTTGGGTCAATGTTAAGTTTGCTTTTCATCCTTGTTCTCCTTACTTCATATATTTTTTAGCTCCCTCGATAATCTCTCTGTTAATGCCTAACATAGCAGCTATGCTGAGAGCTTCCTTTGGAACTTGCGTTTGATTGTCCACGCGATACAGACGATAGTCCATATGCTTGGAAATTATATTTATCCTGTCACGGCGATTAGCGTACTGTATCTCACGGTTCAAAAGCTCGAAATTGCAGTCCGAAAGGCCTCTTACCTGCATATTCACGATGCCCTCCCGCTCGGTTACAGACTCAAAATGCGTCGTAATCAGAGAAATATACGGTTTTTCAATAAGATAATCGACAAGACTCTTTGTGAGTGCCGTACCCTCGGTTGGGTTGGTACCCGAGGCAATCTCATCTATCAGTATAAGACTGCGTTTCTGTCCGTGATCCAAAATTTCCTTAAGCTCCTCCATCTCGGAGCCAAAGCTCGAAAGACCTCTTTCCACCGACTGCGAATCCCCGATGAGAATCTGCATATAGTTAGAAAGTCCTATTCTTGCACGTTTGGCAGGTACGAAGAAGCCGTACTGTGCCAAAATCGGAACCTGCCCCGCAAGCTTGAGCGAAATCGTCTTGCCGCCCATGTTAGCACCCGTAATCAGCGTCACGCCGTCACGCAGCGAAAGCGAAATCGGACAGTATTCCTTGCCTTTAGCCTTGATCACATCTTCAACCTGAATGTTCCTGCCGTCCTCAAACTCGATTACATGCTCATCGACGATTTCCGGCTTAACCAAATCATGGTTGATCGCATAAATCGCTCTGGCAAGGGCAAGGTCAAGTGCCCCGACCTTTTCGCAGTTTTCGTTCAGAACCTCGGCTTTCGCTGCAATCTTCTTAGAAAGCTCGCCTCGAATTCTTTCCTCCTCTGCCTCGATTTCTGCGTTTATTTCTTCTATCTCATTGACATATTTATATACCTCTTCCGTCGGCTTGAGCTGAAGCGTTACGCTCATATAATCCTGATCGACGATTTCAAGCTCCGGAAGTGCTTGAATTCGTTCAAAATCCGGATTTGAGCGAGCCAAAACGATGTCAAACTTCGGAGTAAGCTGAACTCCCTGTTCCTTTCGAAGCTCTTCTCGTTTCGCCTTTTGTGCTCTGCGTATCAGAAGCTCGTATTCTCTCTTCTTGTTTCTGTATTCGGTCAACAGCGAACTGAATTCGTTGTATATGTAAAAGGTGTTAAGTCTGTCACCCGTAGGATCCAGCTCGTCGAGTAAATCCTCCGTATCTGTGAGAAAATACTCCTCCGGCACGGTGTTTACGACCTTTTGGGAGGCTGCACCGACCTCGCTGTTTTCGTCGGAGGTGCTGCCGAGTACGTCCGAATTGCTCGGAGAAACCGCAGCAATCTGCGATTGAGCCTCCGCAACACAGTGGCAGCCCTTGTAATCTCCGACCTCATGCTCAATCGTCAGTTTGCGAAGCTGACGCATCTGCAACAGCAGTGACTTGACCTCATAAAGCTCCACCGTTGACAAAATCGTGCTCGCACTTCTTTCCACCGTAAGCGTAGGGTCTTTCATTTCCATAAAGACTTCCTGCATCTTATCCGTCAAAACCTTGTTCTGCTTGACGAACTCAACCATGGTTTCGAGGCGGTCAAGCTCTGCCCTCAAATCGTCCTCCTCACCCGGATAAAACGGTCTTACCTCTTTAAGCTGCTTCTTTCCGAACGGAGTATTCAGATTCAGACTGAACATAACGTATTCCAGCCCGGTTTCTTTTCTGGTTTTGACATTCGCAAGTCGTCTGTTTGTTCCTTGTTTCATGCTACATCCTCACATCTATGATTGGAATGTCGGGAATAGCCTTCTGCATTTCCTCCAAAAGGAGTCTGTTGTCAAAGGTGTATCCCGCAGGTGCCCACGGATTCACTGTAATCGCCGCAATTTCGATGTTTTTCAAAACGCAAGGTCTGAAACCCTTCTTGCGGAAAATCCCCCAGTCCATCACGTTCACGAAAATCTTTGTCGGATCCTTAAGCACGAAACGCACCTGCTTGAGATTTTTCAGGCTGATGTCCGAAATCACGCTGTTCGTAAATGCACCCGGTATGTATATATATCTTGTATCCTCGTCAATTGCGGCATTTATATCCTTAGCCGCTCCCAAGCCGGTCACCAAATCCAGCTTGCGAACGCTGCCGTCCTCATTGACAAGCATAATCTTATCGTCAAATTTATTCTTTTCTATCGCAGCTCTTGCCGCACCCTCTTCAAGCTCCGGCGTACGATAGAGATTTACTATGTGTGCGGTTTCCTCAACTACCTTGTTCATCTTTCTGGAAAGCACCGCACCTGTGGATAATATGATTGCCTCCGAGGTGTCCGGTGATGCAATCGTCTTTCTGTCGATGGCTCCGTCTATCATAACGAGTTGGCAGCCAAGCTCAAGCATATCATCGCAAAGCATCTTCTGCTCCGCATTGATAACAGGTCCCGCAATCTGCACATAGCCTGCCTCTCTGACACGGCATATCAAAAGCTCGCCGATTGCTGTGGAGTATTTCGTCTTGCGTACTACCTCAAGTCCCGCATCTGCCATATCGTAAAGCAGTGTCGGCACCGCCGCCAACATTCCCTCTTCGAGATAAACCCTCGGCTTCTCTGTTCCGGTAACCAAATCCTGCATTTCGCCGTCTCTGCCGGTGGAGGTAATGCCCAAAACAACACCCTCATCTATCGCCTCTTCGATCAGATAATTGAGAGCTGTGGTCTTGCCTGCATTTTTTGCCATGCCCACAATGGAAATCGTCCTGTATTTCGTTGATAAATCGTATAGTATACCCATATTAAGCAATATCCTTTATCACACCTATAGGGGGCCGAGACCGGTCCCCTATAGATTGAATTTAATCTTCTACAACACGGTTTCGATATGCGAAGCGTATTTATCGTATATTCGAAATTAGTGTTTATTTCTTTCGTGTCTTGCGAGGTGTGCAGGCTCGATAGTCTTGATTTCAGGACCTTCACCGAGTGCGGAAACACCCTCGTACTTGTAGCTCTTCTTGCCTGTGCAGTAATCGCAGTTGCAAGGAAGATCAGGAAGACTCGGTTCTGTGTATGTAGTAATGATACCTTCGTAGTTTCTCAGAATTACCTTGTGCGGAGTCTGGGAAATTACATACTGAGGCATTACAGGAGTCTTGCCGCCACCGCCAGGAGCGTCAACTACGAATGTAGGAACTGCATAACCGGAGGTGTGTCCTCTTAAACCTTCGATGATTTCGATACCCTTGGAAACCGGAGTTCTGAAGTGTTCGATACCCATTGAAAGGTCGCAGATGTAAATGTAGTAAGGTCTTACTCTGTTCTTGCAAAGCTGGTGTACGAGCTCTCTCATAACGTGCTTGCAATCGTTTACGCCGCGAAGAAGTACGGACTGGTTGCCGAGAGGAATACCTGCGTCAGCAAGCTTTCTTACTGCTTCCATAGCGTCCGGAGTCATTTCCTTCGGGTGGTTGAAGTGTGTATTTAACCAGATTGGATGGTATTTCTTGAGCATGTCGCAGAGCTTGTCTGTAATTCTCATAGGCATTACAACAGGAGTTCTGGAGCCAAGTCTTACGATCTCAACGTGGTCGATTTTTCTGAGTTCGCTGATGATGTATTCAAGAGTTTCATCTTCTACGCAAAGTGCGTCACCGCCGGAAAGAAGTACGTCTCTAACCTGTGGAGTCTTTCTGATGTATTCGATACATGCATCGATATCTTCTCTGGATCTTGCACCGTCAGTTTCGCCTGCAAGTCTTCTTCTGGTGCAGTGTCTGCAGTACATGGAGCACTGGTCAGTGATTAAGAAGAGAACTCTGTCCGGATATCTGTGAGTTAATCCCGGAGCCGGGGAGTCAGCGTCTTCGTGTAACGGGTCCATGTCGTCTGCTTCGGATCTGTGCATTTCTGCCAGTGTAGGAACAGCCTGCATTCTGACAGGACATCTCGGATCGTCCGGATCCATCAGGGAAGCATAGTAAGGAGTAATACCTACTCTGAAACCGCCGATAACCTTTTCGATATCAGCTCTTTCCTGCTCCGTAAGGTTAATAACCTGTGCAATGTCTTCTACTGTTGAAAGTCTGTGTTCAACCTGCCAATGCCAGTCGTTCCACTGTTCATCTGTAACATCCTTAAAAAGAGGAATGTCTTTCCAATTTCTAACAGCCATCTTTTAATCTCCTTATAAAGTCTAAAATTTAAAACTCGAAACCGAAGCCCGCAGCTGCCTTCGCAGGGAAGTCAGCCTGCGGGCTTTGATATAATTCTTAATAAGTATATTTAAGCCGTTTTGCTCAAATTATGCGTACATTTCTTCGAATAAAGCTCTGAGACCTGGGTTTTCTCTTAAGCACTGAAGAGTGATTGCAGCGTGACCCTTAGTGTAGCCGTTTCCGATGATCATGTTAACGTCTTTGCCTACGCCTTCAGCACCGAGAGCTGCCTTTGTGAAGGAAGTTGCCATGGAGAAGAAGTAAACAACGCCGTCGTCCTTACAGGAAAGGATGGAAGCCATTTCTGTATTTTCGATGGATACGCAGTTGATAACTACGTCGAATAATTCGCCGTTAGTTAATTCCATTGACTTGTTGTAGAAGCCAACAGCATCTGTAGCGTCCATGTGGAAGTATTCGTCAGCAAGGTTAAGAGCTCTTGCTCTGTCTTCGGACTTCTGGGAACCTGCAGCACAAACAACTAAACCTGTTACGCCTGCTCTCTTCTTAGCTTCGTGTAAGCAAAGGAGACCGGACTTTCCGCCGCCGCCGATGATAAGAACTTTCTGACCAGACTGAACTAACTTAGCAGTCTGAGCAGGAGCACCTGCAACGTCTAATGCAGATAATGCAGTCTTTTCAGGCATATCTTCAGGAATGATTCCATAGATACCGGACTGGAATAAGATAGCTTTACCCTTGATGTCAACCTGGTCGATAGCAGGTCTCATTTCGAGGATTTCGTCGATTCTTAACGGAGTTAAGGATAAGGATACTAATGTAGCGATCTTGTCGCCAACCTTTAAGTCGCCTACGTAGTTAGGACCAACTTCTTCAACTGTTCCGAGAAGCATTCCGCCGGAACCTGTCCAAGGATTTTTGTGCTTGCCGGCATTAGCAACGATCTCTTTCATCTTGTCGCCGATCTTTTCCATTTCTTCCTTAGTAGTAACCTCTGCAGGCTTCTTGTCTAATACTCTTCTAACGATTTCTGTGAAAGAAGCGGAGTCAATGTTTAAAGTCTTAACATCGATTAAAACTTCGTTATCATAGATTTCCATTGTGTTATCGATTTTGTCTGCTGGCTGCGGTAAAACTCCCTTCGGAGAGATTACACGGTGTGTACCATAAGGGCATCCTTTTTTCATTTTAGTTTCCTCCTAGAAAAAATATAATTTTATGCTATATAAATAAGCAAAATTTATGCCAAAAGTTAAATTTTTGTCGTTTTCAAGGCTCTGCTTTTTTTGCTCTGCCTTTCCTGTCAAGCTGCCTATCCCGTCGAGCCTTTGCGATGGCTTGAAACTTGGGGAATTCAGCGGAAAAGTCTAAGCTTCCTTCCTCGCTCATCGAAAAAAACAACACACTTCATCTGCTCTCATTTTAGATATTTTTGTCCCTCCGGTTTGCTGATTTTTCCAAAAATCGAACCGATTTGTTTTCACGAACAAAAATAGCGAACACAATTCGGTTCGCTACTTTTTCTTCTAATCTATTTCGTATTTTTTCTTTTTCCTTACGAGCTGTGTCTGGCTTATTCCAACAGCTTTCGCCGCTTTTCGTGTAGAGCCGTATTTTTCGCAGGCGTATTTCAGCAGACCCTTTTCGTATTCCTCTACAGCAGCCTGCAGGTCGATTTCCGCTGCCATTTCGCTGTTTTCGTTCTCCTCTCTTGCGAAAGCTCCTCCCTCGAAAATCTCGCCGTGGCTGTCACGCATTACGTCCATCAGGCTTATGTCCTCTCCCTGTGCCGAGATGATCAGTCTCTGCACCGAGTTCTCAAGTTCTCTGACATTGCCCGGCCAAGGCATCTTCTTCATGTAATCAAGTGCACTTTCCGCAATGCCACGCTTGGTTCCGAATTTCTTGCCGTATTTTGCCAAAAACAGGTTTACAAGTGCGGGTATGTCGTCGCTTCTGTCTGCCAAATCCGGAATTCGGATAGGCACTACATTCAGTCTGTAATACAGATCTCTTCTGAATCGTCCTTCCTCCACGAACTTTTCGAGGTCACGGTTGGTAGCCGAAATTATTCTCACATTGGTTTTGATAGGCACTGTACCGCCAACCCTGTAAAATTCACCGTCCTGTATTACTCTCAGCAGCTTTGCCTGCATTTCGAGCGGCAGTTCCCCTATTTCGTCAAGGAACATAACGCCGTTGTTTGCGATTTCAAAATAGCCTTTTTTGCCCGTGTTGTTCGCTCCGGTGAAGGCTCCCTTTTCATAGCCGAAAAACTCTGATTCTATCAGGTTCGGAGAGATTGCACCGCAGTTTATCTTGATGAACGGCTGCATTTTTCGGTCGCTGCTCTTCTGTATGAGATTTGCAACCTTTTCCTTGCCGACACCTGTGGAACCGAAGATTATAACATTGCAGTCGTACTGCGAAACCTTCATTATTTCTTCCATAACCATCTGCATCGGGCGAGATTTACACACGAAGTCCTCACTCATGCTCTTTTCCATCAGCGATTTGGTGTACGGGCTCATATCCCATTCCTCTTCATCGTCCCCACGCAGCTTGGCGACCGTTAGGTTCTCAAGGTAAGGAGCAACCTCCGTCACAAGCTCCATGTCGAATTTGTCGTATTCGTCAAGAAAGCCCTCTGCACCTCTCACATCGAGCTCTCTGGATATGGACTCGGTTATGTACAGTGCTATATTAAGATTGTTTATCAGATTGGCGAAAAGCACCGTTCCTTTCGG
>CAZLTX010000027.1:0-10793 GCA_964562555.1 uncultured Oscillospiraceae bacterium | reverse complement strand
TTACGGCAAGCTTTGGAGCCGCAATAGGACTGGCGGCGGTGTTCTGCGGTGTGACTAACTGTCCGATTTCCTCGATTTTCCTTTCGGTGGAGCTTTTCGGAGCGGACGGAATGCTTTACTTCGCCGTTGCCTGCTGCTTAAGCTATATGATGTCGGGCTATCAAGGGATTTATTCCAGCCAGATGATAATGTACTCGAAACGGAAAGCAAAATTTATAAATGCATATACAAACGGAAAGAAGAACAAGGAAGCCTAACGGCTTTTTTGTTTTTTTTTGCAAAACCCCTTGACAAGGCACACAAAAAGTGATATTGTCTTAGGTGCTTAGGACAAAAGGCAATAACAAACAGCGAACAACGAAGAAAGATGACCGAGGATATAATACGGTCAATAGGCATTATATGATAAGCGTTCAAAAGGAAGTGGAGAGGGGGTAAGATTATTTTGAAATGGCAGCTTGACGACAGCCGTTCGATTTATCCGCAGCTTAAGGAGCATATAAAGCGAGGGATAATCACAGGCGAGTATTCGGCAGGAAGCTCTTTTCCGACAGTCAGAGATTTGGCACAGGAGGCAGGCGTGAACAGAAACACCATGCAGCGAGCCATGGCGGAGCTTGAGGCAGAGGGACTGCTGATTACAAACAGGACTGCGGGGAGAACGGTCACTACCGATTCGGAGCTGATCGAGGATATGAGAAAGCATATTGCGGCAGAGCATACGGAGGTTTTTCTGCAGGAAATGGCATCGCTCGGTTACAGTATGCAGGAGGCTTTGGCAGCGGTGACGGAGAAAATCAATGAAAAAACATCAGACAGCGATAAGGACAAGGGGGAATAGGAATGAAAACAGAAATTTTGGTAAATTGTGAACATTTGACTAAAGCATATTCGGGGGTAAAGGCATTGGATGATGTGAACCTCACGCTTGGCAGAGGAAAGGTCGTGGGACTTTTGGGTCCGAACGGAAGCGGCAAAACCACTCTGATTAAAATTTTGACGGGACTGCTCAGACCGACGGAGGGCAGTGCACAGATTGACGGAAGCGATATCGGCACATACACCAAGGCAAATGTGAGCTACCTGCCGGACAAAAATTATTTTGCGGATTGGATGTGCGTAAAGGATGTTTTCGACATTTTCGAGGATTTCTACAGTGATTTTGACAGAAAAAGGGCAATCGAATTGTGCAGCCTGCTTGAGATAGGAGAAAAGGATCGCATCAAGAATATGTCCAAGGGAACGAAGGAAAAGGTACAGCTTATTCTGATAATGAGCAGACAGGCACAGCTTTATCTGCTCGACGAACCGATTGCGGGCGTTGACCCTGCGGCAAGGGAATACATAATGGATACGATTATAAACAATTATGCGGAGGATGCTACGGTCGTAATATCAACGCATCTGATTGCGGATATAGAGCGTGTGCTTGACGAGGTGATTTTCCTGAAAAAGGGCAAAATCGTCAGACATGAAAGCGTTGACGAGCTCAGAGAAAAAGAAGGAAAATCCGTAGATGAGGTATTTAGAGAGGAATTCAGATTGGGGGAAGTAAGATGACAGGAAAATTGATTAAGTATGAGGCTCGCTGCGTTGGCAGACAGATAGGTATAATTTGGGCGGCACTGCCGATAATCGCATTGGCTGCGAGCTTTGCAGGCTGGCTTTGCAGTCGTTCACAGGCGGCACAAATAGTTGAAAGCAGCGGCTTTCTGAGAATTGTTTTTCATAATCTGCCGATGTTGGTTTATATAGTGATGTTTGCTGCACTGATCGTTATGACACTGTTTATCGCAGTTATGCGTTTTTACAAGGGACTGCTTAAAGAAGAGGGGTATTTGATGCATACATTGCCGGTAAAGCCTTGGCAGCTTATACTGTCCAAGGGAACGGTGACCGGCGTAATGGTACTTATAAGCATTATAGTCGGAGCGGCTTCCATAGTACTGCTGAACCTTGTGGGGAACCTTTCATACACGGTGGATATTTTCAAGGCATTCGGAGGTGGACTGCAAAGATATCCGATAGGCTGGCTTTACGGTTTCGAGTGCCTGGTGCTTGTTGTTTTCGGAATTTTGTCAGAGGTGTTCAAGATTTATGCGGCACTTTCGATAGGGCAGCTCAGCGGCAGACACAAGCTCATCTTGAGTGTGGGTGCTTATGTGGGAATAGGCATAGTGTTTATGATGCTTGCCACGAAGACCATAGACCTGCTTGTAAGTCCGAGTTTGGTGGTTTCGGATCAGGCACTCGACCTTTTGGCAGAAAACGGCAGTAGCCTGATACAGATAGGCTTTATCGGAGCACTCGTATATTTCGCGGTACAGATTATCATATATTACATAGTCGGCGAAAGACTCCTTACAAAACACTTGAATTTGGAATAAGCAGCTTAAGTTAATGAAATAATGAGATAAAAAAAGTTAAATGCGGTGTAACCCTAAGCAAAAGGGTTACACTTTTTTTATATTCGCTTTCTCACTTCGAGCTGCGGAAGATTATCATGTCCTCGCCGACTATTATTATCGAGGACCAGGGCAGGTGCAGGTCTTCCTTGAATCTGCCGTGCGTACCTTGAAAGTCGGGGACGCTGAGCGAATGAATGCTGCCGCTTTTTTCGTCGAAAATGATTTCTGCGTCCCAAAGCCTGCCGTGCATACTGCCGTTTGAAATGTCAACGATTTCTTTATCACCAATCTCGCTCAAAAGCATATTTTTCCCTCCATGTACGAATACTAAGACTATTGTTAATTTTACGAAGGAGAGTCGAAAAATATGAGTGAAGAAAAAGAAAAAAAGGCAGCGGAGCCTAACGAAAAGGAGCAGGGAGCACAAGATGCCGCAGAGCTTATCAAGGAGCTGGGACTTCTCGGAACCGGAACGAATTTTAAGAGCGATATACAGTTTATCAATATCATAGGCAGTATAGAGGGACACTCGATTCTGCCGCCGGACAATAAGACGACGAAATACGAGCACCTGATACCGGAGCTGATTGCGGTGGAGGAAAATCCCGAGATTAAGGGACTGCTTTTGCTGCTTAATACGGTTGGCGGTGATGTGGAGGCAGGACTGGCACTGTCCGAGCTGGTGGCGGGAATTTCAAAGCCGACGGTTTCGCTGGTTATAGGAGGCGGACACAGCATAGGTATTCCGCTTGCGGTTTCGGCGGATTACTCGTTCGTAGCAAAAACGGCAACGATGACAATGCACCCGATACGCACCAGCGGCACCTTGATTACAGCGGAGCCGACCTTTGAATATATGAAGAAAACACAGGAAAGAGTCGTTGATTTCATAGTGGAGCATTCGCATGCAAGCCGAGAGAAGATAGAGGAAAAGATGAACTGCACGAACAATATGGCAAATGATGTAGGAACTCTGCTCTTCGGCAGTGAGGCAGTGGAAATCGGACTGATAGACGAAATCGGAAGCTTGACCGATGCAAGGAAAAAGCTGAGGGCAATGATAGATGAGGGAAAGTAAGGATAAAAATTCAAGTAATATTTTGTAATTATATGTTGACAAATACTGACAAAGAGGTTAAAATGTTAATGTAATCTAAAGGAATGGAAAACATATAATGAAAGCAATTAAAATTTGTATTTGCCTAAAAAACAGAAAATATACACAGGATTTGTCAAAAACTATGAGCAGAAGGAGCAGCAGGCTTGATATAAGCTGCATAGCCTGCGACGAACACACAGAGCTTAAAAGCCTTGCGGAAAAGTATGATGTATTGCTGTGCGACGCAGAAATTATGCATGAGTACGAGCCGAAGCTTTTGCTTATAGAGGGCAGCAGCAAAATCACATGCCATGAGGATTATCGAAAAAACGGCAGAGTTATGAGCAGCTTAAATCCGGTTTCAAGGATTTTGCAGCGTGTGACAGAAATATATGAGGAAGAAAGCGGTGAAGGCTTTTTTACGGCAGATGAGAGTTCTCCTTGCAAGGTCTTGATATATACGGACATGGGAGGCAGCGGCGTTACCGCCGCTGCACTGACCATGGGTCGGCTGATTGCCTGCGAAAGCGATAAGAGAGTGCTTTATGCGGGTCTTGGCGGCACACGAAGTCGTGATTGGTACCTGAGCGAGCTGAAAGAAGCGGCGAGAGCTGCCGATGAGCTAAGATGCATGGTACGCAGCGGTGTACCGTTTAGCATAGAGTCTTACATAAGCAAGGACAGGTACGGACTGAATATATTTAAGGGCTCGGGAAGTCTGCGTGAGGACGAGGAGGCACTTGCGGCAATCGCAGAAAAGAAAGCCTTTGATGTGATAATTGCGGACATGCCCCAAGGGACAAGCAGGCTCGGCTTTGAAAAGATTTTTTGCGTTATAAACGAAAAAGATGCTCGGCGTTCGGCACCGCAGCGTCCGCCGAATGCCTCCGACAGCGAAGGAATTCGAATTTGCACGATATTGAACAGGAGCTACGGAAATCGCATCGAGGGTGATACGGTGCATGTGGCAGATGACCCTGCGAGCTTTGAGCTTACGAGGACGGGAATAGAAATAGCACTCGACAAGGCTTTTGCGGAGGGCATCAGAAAGCTGCTGCATATGATAAGCCCTGACGAAGGAGAGAGAAAATGGATCGACGGCTTACTTTAGATGAATTTGCGGACGAAAAGACTGCTCTGGTTAGGGAGAGGCTCGGAAAAGAGGAAAAGGTCAGCGATTGCGATGCAATGCGGTGCATTATAGAAAGCATATACGATGACCCGAAATACAGAGAATTTTCGGAGGAAGAAACAGACGATACGATTCGCAGAATTTTTTTCAGGACGAGGCGTAAGCTCGGAATATTGCAGCCTTTGATAGACGATGAGGAAATATCGGAAATCATGGTTAACGGCCCCAAAAACATTTTCATAGAAAAGGGCGGTAGTATTCAAAGATACAGTCAGGTTTTCGCCTCGACGGAGGAGCTTGAGGAGGTCATGCGGAATATCGTCGGCGAAGTGCACAGAGAAATCAACGAGCTTAATCCGATAGTGGACGCAAGGCTGGCAGACGGCTCCAGAGTCAGCGGCGTGTATAAAAACATAGCGATTAACGGACCGATTTTGACTATAAGAAAATTTTCGGAAAAATACATGAAAATGAGCGATTTGACCGAGAACGGAACGATAAGTCCGGAGGGGGCTGAGCTTTTGAAGCTTTTGGTAGCGTCAGGCTATAATATTTTCGTGAGCGGCGGTACATCATCGGGAAAGACAACTCTGCTAAATGCACTTGCGGAGGCAATCCCCAAAGAGGAACGTGTAATCGTCGTGGAGGATTCCGCAGAGCTGAAAATGCAGTATATCGAAAATATCGTACATATGGAGTGCAGAAACAGCAATTCTCAAGGGCGAGGTGCGGTAAGCATGGCAGAGCTTGTAAAGAGCAGTCTGAGAATGCGACCCAACCGAATCATAGTGGGTGAGGTGCGAGGCGGTGAGGTCGTGGATATGCTGCAGGCGATGAACACGGGGCATAACGGCAGCCTTTCGACGGGACACGCAAATTCTGTGGAGGGAATGCTGAAACGATTGGAATCGCTTTATCTTTCGGTCATGCCGATAAGCGTGGAGGCAATCAGAGGGCAGATTGCGGAGGGAATAGATATTTTGATTCATATAGAAAAGCTTGCGGGCGGCGGACGCAGGATTACGGAGATTAGCGAGCTGTGCGGATATGAAAACGAAAGCTTTGTACTTAATCCGCTTATGAAAACGGACGAGGACGGCAGGCTTGTGTTCTGCGGCAACAGAATAAGGCAGAGAAAGAAGCTTGAGCTGAAAGGAGTAAAAAATGCCGATATATTATACAAAACCGGTGCTGAGTTTTAGGGAAAAGGCTGTTTTCATTTTAGGCTGTGCGGCTGTCGGAATGACGGTGGGAATATTGTTTTACGACAGTCCGCTTTTGGGAGTGGTTATAAGCTTGATTTTGGGTTTGGGAGCACTGCCCTCGTACAAAGAAAATCTCGGCAATAAGCACAGAATGGAGCTGCTTGTTCAGTTCAGAGATTTGCTGTACTCGATTTCCGCATCGATTTCGTCGGGCAGGAATATGAGAAATGCACTTGAAGAGGCAAAGCTGTTCTGTGCGGCGGCGTATGAAAAGCAGGACTACATAATGCGGGAGCTTGACTACATGACACAAAAGCTCGAGAACGGTAATGAGATCGATACGGTCGTGCTGCGGGATTTCGCAGACAGGAGCGGCCTTAGCGATATAGAGGATTTTGCGGAGGTGTATGAAAATTGTAAAGGAAGCGGAGGTGATCTGAAAGCTGCCATAAGCAGGGCGACGACGCTGATAGGAGATAAGATAGAGCTGGAAAGCGAGCTGAAGAGCCTGCTGGCACAGAAGCTTTTCGAGGGACGTATAGTCGGTGCGGCACCCTTTGCGGTGGTTCTTATGATTAAAATTACGGCACCCGAATATATGGAGGCTATGACATCGACGAGGCAGGGACTTGTACTTACGACGCTTGCTCTTGTGCTGACAGCGGCAGCGGTTCGAATGACGGAAAGGATACATAAAATTGAAATCTAAGATAAAAAAGCTGATGGAAAAGAACAAAAATGAGATCATAATCATGCTGCCGGCTTTCATCAATCAACTGCTGCTTTTGATGAACAGCGGAGCGACGGTCACAGAGGCATTTTGCAGGATTGCCGAAAGCTATGAAAAGCTCGATGCGTCAAGACAGAATTATTTCACGGTTCAGATTTGCAATATTTACGAAAGCTCTGAGAAAAACGGCGAAAATGTTCTAAACGGATTTTACAATTTTGCACGCTGCTCCAATGTAAAGGAGCTTGCGAGGGTTGCGGGCATACTTAACGAAAACCGTGACAGAGGAACGGACTTGTGGGACAAGCTTGCCGAGCAGGGTGAAATTCTGTGGGAGGAAAGAAAGCGGCTTGCGATGAGCAAAATCAGACTTGCGGAAAGCAAGATGAGCTTTCCGCTGGGGATTATGCTGATGGCACTTGTAATCATAACGGCGGCACCTGCAATGCTGCAGATTTGAGGGAAAAAAGAAAGATGAAAGGAAATGGTGATACGAGATGAAAAAAATTATGAACAAGCAGGGAATGGAAATGGTACAGGTTGCGATACTGGTGGCAATAGCGGTCACACTCGGTCTGATATTCAAGGAACAGATTACGACCTTCGTGAACAATACCTTCGGGGCACTCAGCTCGGCGAAGTTTTAGCGGAGGCGGCAGATGCGAATAATTGAGGCAACGCTGACAGTTCCGCTTACGATTTTGATTACGGCGGCTTTAATAGGGCTTATGATGAGCTTTTTTGCTGAGCTGACGGAGCAGACGGAAGAGCATGGAAAGCAGCTTGCGTCCATGTACGAAACCTCGGAAACCGTGTATATACGTGCGTATGACAGGCTGAGCTATGCGGCGGAGTCGGAGCAAAGCGGACTGCGGGAGTAAGAAATTATGAAAAACAAAAGGGGTTCTTATGTGATACTTGCGACGATTCTTTTTTCGTCTATGATGATACTGACGGCGGCGGTACTTCATGCTTCGGGAGAAAATGCGATAGCAAGCACGGCTGACAGCTTCGGGAGACTGTGGGGCAGGAGCATTCTTGCGGAATATGATATTAAGCTAAAAGACCGATACGGAATTTTTGCCTTTTACGGCGATGAGCTTTCTGTAGCCGAGAAGGTGGATTTTTATGCGGAATACTCTGCGAGAGGCAAGAAATATATCGACATAGAGCCGTGCAAATGCTCGCTTGAGAAATACAGGCTGAGCGATACCGAAAACTTCACGGCACAGCTTCGAGAGGCTGTGCTCACGGATACAAAACCGCTGCAAATTGAAAGAAAAGAGTCGGGTGCAGCAGGAAGCTCAGAGGGTAATGCCGAGGCAGAGGGCAAGGCTGAGGACAAGGCGGTCGGCAGTGTTGGAGGAAACAGATACATAAAAAGCGAAAGAATCATAGCAGCTCTGCCGTCGGGAGGCAAGGAGAGCGGTATAAGCGTGCTTGGACTTGCGGAAAGACTGAAAGAAGGCTTTTCTGCAGAAGCCGTAGTGAATTCCGCTGCCGAGAACATCTATATGTTCAGGTTCTTTAAGGACTGCATGAACGACAGAAGGCTTGGAGAAAGCTTCTTTGAAAACGAGATTGAATATATTTTGACCGGAAAGCTTGACGATGCCAAGGCAAAGAATAAGGTGAAGAGCAATTTGACGCTTCTGCGAAACAGTCTGAATTTGGCATATCTGTACGGCTGTGACGAGAAACGCAATGCGGCACTTGCGGCGGCGGAGCTGATCATGCCGGAGGCACCTATGCTCGCACAGGCATTGATTTTGGAAGGCTGGGCGTATATGGAGGCGAGAAACGACATCAAAATTCTGTATGCGGGCAGAGAGGTGCCGATACTGAAAAAAGACGAGAACTGGGCGGTTTCCCTCGATAATCTGCTAACAGCGGAATACGGAATTGACAGCTCGGGAGCGGAGGCAGGCTCGGGGTCTGAGGCAGGCTCGGACTCGGGCTCAAAAGCGGAAAAGGCCTCCGCCTCGGAAACAGCTTCTAACTATCTGTCGCCCGCCAAAATCGAGGGCAAGAATTATGAGGATTACCTCAGAATTCTTGCTGCGGCATTGCCGCAGGAAACCGCCCTTTTACGAATGATGGACATAATTCAGATAAACATGAAATATCTTTATTGTGACTATTTTCTGATGGATGACTATTATGTGGGACTTAAATATTCTATTGTAATCAATGACAGGGAGCATGAATTTGAAGAAAAATATTAAGCCCGTAATTCGAAAAATGCTTCGGGAGCTGAGGCTGCCGCTTAACAAGACGGGAAGCTACATAACAGAGGCAGCCTTGAGCCTGCCCGTACTCATATTGTGCATTGTGGCGTTGGCACTCATAATACGCATAATTGCGATATGCGAAAACATCGGCTTTGTGACAGCAGCGGAAATAAAGGATATAGATATTGCGGCGTACATGGCGGACAAAAACTACGGACTTGCACAGGCGGCGGTGGTGGACAGCGTACTTGAAAGCAATCCCAAGCTGACGGATTTTGAGCTAAGCAGCTTCAGATATTTGTATTCCGAAAACGAAATCGAGGATTTGATAGGGATACGGACGAAAGCAAATTTTACGGTCGAAAACCCCATAGGAATCTACGGAGAGATTACATTTACGCAGGGACTTCTGACCAGAGGCTTTACAGGCAGAGAGCTGAACGCAGAACCGCTTTCGGCGGATGAATTTATGAGCGATGAGGCTGCGTGTGAGGTAGTCGTATTCCCTAAATACGGAATGCGTTATCATACAGAAGCATGCAGATACGTCAAAAACGATTATGCCGAAACAGATTACAAAATCAAAATGCAGAAGGAGGACGCAAAAGCAAAGGGCTATACACCATGCCTTGTATGCAAAGGAGGCGAAAAATAAAATGGAAAAACGCAGCATAGCATTGAACAAGCTGATTTCGGAATATCCGCAAAAAAAGGAAATGCTGCTTTCGGGAAGCTGCGGAGCGATATTCGGACTGTCAATCATAAGCGACGGCTCGGCAACGCGGGCGGTTTATGATACGAGAGGCTATCGAAAACTCGGAGATATGAGAAATCTGAGTGCCTCAAGGGTACTTTATCTGGCGGAAAAGGTTTTGCTCATGGCAGCGGAGTGCGAGGATTATCTTTTCTTCGCCGACGAATATGTTCTGTCGGTGGATACGGTATATTTCAGCGAGGAAAATGACAGAGCAAGACTTTTGTACATACCCTGCGAAAAACGCAAAGGGAGGGAGCAGGAAAAGGCAATACATACAGACAGCGTAAACGATGAGCTCAGCATCGGCATGGCGAATTTCGTAAATCAAATGAAACCGCTGACAACAGATAACGGACGGCTGTATCTCGAAACGCTGATGCAGCTTTTTCTTTGCGAGAATCTGCGTACCGAGCGGATAATAGGCTTTATAGAAAGATTACGACACGAGATATACAGCTGTGCAATCAGCTGAAGCATAGAGCTGCAATGTTTGTAATGTCCGAAAAGCGATTTACATATTAGCTAAAATAAGATATAATATAATTAGCTAATATGCTTGGAGGTGAATAAATGGTTGGAGCGATAGCAAGTGCTACTGAAATGCAGAATAATTTTGGGCGATATTTAAGTATTGTCATGGAGGGAAAAGAAGTGATAGTGACAAAAAACGGTAAGGAAGTCGGACGTTTTATACCGAAAGAGGCAGCCGTTTCCTATTTGACAGATTCGCTTACCGGAGTACTGCGAAGCAATCTCGATTTTGACAGGGAGCGTGAAGAAATACTGAGGAGAAAATATGAAATTGATGATTGATGCAAATATTTTGATAGATGTTTTGCAAAAAAGAGAACCGCATTTCAGATTTTCAGCTTTGATTTGGAAAATGTGCGAAACAAAGCAGGCAAAGGGCTATGTATCGGCATTGACCTTTGCAAATTTGGTGTATATTATGCGGAAAGAATTGACACCGGAGAAGACGGAAGAAATCATAAGCAAGCTCTTACTCATATTTTCTTTAACCGAGCTTAATGCTGCTGATATTCAAAAAGCGGCAAAGATGAGGTGGAATGATTTTGAGGACGCCTTGCAAAGCGTTGCCGCTGAACGAGTGAAGGCAGATTATATAATCACGAGGAATACGGCTGATTTTGAGGAAAGCAAGGTGGCTGCGATTTCTCCGAGTACATTTGTGTCGAAATTTTTTGTGTCGTGAATAAGTGAAGCGGAACAG
>CAZLTX010000026.1:7230-11141 GCA_964562555.1 uncultured Oscillospiraceae bacterium | reverse complement strand
GCAACAGAATCGGCCAGGGCAGAGAAAACGTGAAGGTATATCTCAAGGAGCACCCTGAAATCATGGATAAGCTCGAGGGTATGCTGCTCGATCAGCTCAAAAACGAAGGACAGCCGCAGGAACAGACCCCGGAAATCCCCGAAGAGGACATTTCCGAAATCATGGATCTGTTCGTAGACGAAGACGGTGTTATATTGGAAGAATAAAAAAATATATAATCAAAAGACACTTTTAGCTTGAATTACGTTCTCATAATTGATATAATAAAGTGTAATAGTTAACGAAAGAGAACAACTTTTTGTGACTGACGGAAGCTGCGGAGTACCGCAAGGGAGCAGAAAGTTTTTAAGCCGACCGTCTGGGTGTATTTGTTCCCGTTTAGGGAACGAATGCGCCCTTTTTTGGTTGAAAAAACGGAGGAAAACATATTATGAAAAAAATAGGAATCGTTATGGGCTCGGACAGCGATCTGCCCGTTGCCGAAAAAGCGATAAACACACTTAATGAATACGGCATACCGTTTGAGGTTCATGTTTACTCGGCCCACAGAACGCCCGAGGAGGCAATAGGCTTTGCGAAGGAAGCAAAGCAAAATGACTTCGCTGCTATTATAGCCCTGGCAGGCAAGGCTGCACATTTGGGAGGCGTTTTGGCAGCAAATACAACCTTACCGGTAATAGGTGTGCCGGTCAAGTCCTCGCTTGACGGAATGGACGCACTGCTGTCAACAGTGCAGATGCCGCCGGGAATACCTGTAGCATCTGTGGGAATCGACGCAGCAGCCAATGCAGCACTTTTGGCAATAGAAATGCTTGCAGTCACAGACGAAAAGCTGGCGGCAGTTCTTACAGCCAAAAGGCAGGAGGCTAAGGAAAAGGTACTCGAAAAAAACAGAAATATAGAAGAAAAATTTAACCGCAAATAGGAAGCGTACAAAAATGTTATCAGTTTCAACTTGAGATATATACAAAGATACGGAGGAAAACACAATGAGCAAATTAGTGTACACAGGAAAGACAAAAAATGTATTCGAACTTGAAAACGGAAATTACCTTTTGAAGTTCAAAGATGACTGCACAGGCAAGGACGGAGTATTCGATCCGGGCGAAAATGCGGTAGGTCTTACAATTGAAGGTGTGGGTGACGTAAACTTAAGAATGTCGGTGTATTTCTTTGAAAAGATAAATGCAGCAGGAATCAGAACTCATTTCGTAAATGCAAATTTAGACGACACCACCATGGAAGTTCTTCCGGCTAAGGTTTTCGGAAAAGGACTTGAGGTTATCTGCCGTCACAAGGCTGTAGGCAGCTTTATTCGCCGCTACGGTGAATACATCGAAGAGGGTGCAGACCTGCCTGCATATGTTGAAACCACCTTTAAGAACGACGAAAAGGGCGATCCGCTGGTAACAAAGGACGGTCTTGTTGTTTTGGGAGTTATGACCGCAGAACAGTATGACGATATCAAGGAAATGACACAGAAGATCACTCAGATCGTAGCTGACGACCTCAAGGAAAAGGGACTCGTGCTCTATGATATCAAGTTCGAATTCGGATATGATGCAGACGGAAAGGTTATGCTGATTGACGAAATCGCTTCCGGAAACATGCGTGTTTACAAAGACGGCAAGTACATAGATCCAATGACGCTTTCCGAGCTTTTCTTCGCATAGGAGGCATAAATGGGTGGATTTTTCGGAGTTACCTCTAAGCAAGACTGCATGGTAGATGTTTTCTTCGGCGTGGATTATCATTCACATCTCGGAACCCGTCGAGGCGGTATTGCGGCATACGATGAAAAAATCGGTATGCAGAGGGAAATTCATAATATTGAGAACTCACCGTTCAGAACCAAGTTCGAAAATATATTCGATGAAATGTGGGGCAAGGCTGCCATCGCCTGCATAAGCGATTCAGATCCGCAGCCGCTGCTCATTCGCTCACATCTCGGAACCTTTGCGATAGCGACCATAGGCATAATCAGAAATGCCGAGGAGCTGATTCGTGAATACATGGGAGATAACGGCGGACATTTCGATGCGATGACGGGCGGCAAGGTCAACAATGTAGAGCTTGTGGCAGCACTTATAAGTCAGAAGCGTGATTTCACTGAGGGCATCAAATATGTTCAGAGAATCGTCGAGGGCACGGTATCAATACTGATACTCACCGAAGAGGGACATCTGATTGCCGCACGTGACAGGCTCGGCAGGATACCCGTGCATGTGGGCAAGGGAGAAAACGGCTTTTGCGTTTCGTTTGAATCGTTTGCATACAACAAGCTCGGATATGAGGACTTTAAGGAGCTGGGTCCCGGAGAAATCGTAGAGGCATCGCCGGACGAGCTAGTTCAGCTCGCAGAGCCGGGAGAGGAGATGAAAATATGCTCCTTCCTTTGGTCGTACTACGGCTATCCGACCTCCTGCTATGAGGGTGTCAATGTCGAGGTTATGCGTCAGCGAAACGGACGCATAATGGCAGAAAACGAGCGAAATGCGGGAACCCTGCCTGAGCTTGACTATGTATGCGGAATACCGGATTCGGGAACACCTCATGCCATGGGATATGCAAAGGAGTCGGGAGTTGAATTCGCCAGACCTTTCATCAAATATACGCCGACATGGCCGAGAAGCTTTACACCGTCAAACCAGCTTGAGCGTAACAAGGTAGCCAAGATGAAACAGATACCGGTGCACGAGCTCATTCAGGACAAAAAGCTGCTTTTCGTGGATGACTCCATAGTACGAGGCACACAGCTCAACGAAACCGTTGAGTTCCTGTACGAAAACGGAGCCAAGGAGGTGCATATGCGTTCTGCATGTCCTCCTATAATGTACAGCTGCAAATATCTGAACTTTTCAAGCAGCAGAAGTGAAATGGAGCTGTTGGCAAGGCGTATAATTCAAGAGCTTGAGGGCGACGAGGGACATAAGCATATAGAAGAATACAGCGATTCCAATACGGAAAGAGGCAAGAAGCTCCGCAAGACGATTGCCGACAGATTCGGCTTTGCGTCGCTGGAATTTCAGTCGCTGGAGGGCGTATGCAAGGCGATAGGACTTGAGCCGTGCAAGCTTTGCACATATTGCTGGAACGGAAAAGAATAATAGAAAAGAACAATTAAACAATTAAAATAAGCGAAATAACCGAAAGGAAAATTGAAATGCACAAGAACTCAAAATCAGACAGCTATGCAGCAGCAGGTGTTGACATCACAGCCGGCTATAAGGCGGTTGAACTGATGAAAGAACATATCGCAAGAACGATGACCTCGGGCGTATGCTCCGACGTGGGCGGCTTCGGAGGCTTGTTCGAGCTTGATATAACAGGTATGAGCCGTCCTGTTTTGGTAAGCGGTACAGACGGTGTGGGAACCAAACTCAAACTGGCTTTCCTTATGGACAAGCACGATACGGTAGGCATTGACTGCGTGGCAATGTGCGTGAACGACATTATCTGTGTCGGTGCAAAGCCGCTTTTCTTCCTTGACTATATTGCATGCGGAAAGAATGTGCCGGAAAAAATTGCAGAGATTGTCAAAGGTGTGGCAGAGGGCTGTGTACAGTCGGGAGCTGCTCTTATCGGCGGAGAAACTGCGGAAATGCCGGGATTTTACCCTGTGGACGAATACGACCTCGCAGGCTACAGCACAGGCGTTGTTGACAAGTCAAAGATAATCGACAATAAGACTATGAAAGCCGGAGATCTTATAATAGCACTTCCGTCAAGCGGCGTACACTCCAACGGATTTTCATTGGTGCGTAAGGTTTTCGATGTTGAAAATTCGGATATCAAGTCACCTGTGGCTGAGCTTGGCGGCAAATCAATAGGAGAAACACTTCTCACTCCGACCAGAATTTATGTGAAACCGGTACTCGCACTTCTTGAAGAAGTAAAAGTGAGAGGTATTT
>CAZLTX010000026.1:4133-7130 GCA_964562555.1 uncultured Oscillospiraceae bacterium | reverse complement strand
GTATAAGCGAGCATGATATGTTCAACACCTTTAACATGGGTGTCGGAATGAGCATAGTCGTTGCTGCCGAGGATGCAGACAAAGCACTGGAAATACTCAAGGCAAACGGCGAGGACGCTTACATAATCGGTGAGATCGTAAATGCAGAAGCTGAGGACGAACAGGTGATTATATGCTAAAAGCAAGGATAGCCGTACTGGTATCGGGCGGCGGAACCAACCTGCAGGCTTTGATCGATGCCTGTGAAAGCGGCATTATCGAAAGCGGAGAAATTGTGCTGGTGGTTTCAAACAACAGGAATGCCTATGCACTCGAAAGGGCAGCAAAGGCAGGAATCAAGGCGGAAACCGTGCTTAGACAGCAACTCGGCTCTCAGGAGGCTTTCGAGGAAAGACTTCTCGAGCTGCTTGAAGAAAACAGGATTGATTTGATAATTTTGGCAGGCTTTATGAGCATACTGAGCGGTGATTTCACGAACAAATACAAGGACAGAATTATCAACATTCATCCGTCGCTGATTCCGTCATTTTGCGGAAAAGGCTTTTACGGGCTTAAGGTGCATGAAGAGGCACTTAAATACGGCGTGAAGGTCACGGGTGCGACAGTGCATTTTGTGAACGAGATTCCGGACGGCGGTCAGATAATCATGCAGAAAGCCGTAGAGGTTAAACCCGACGATACAGCCGAAATCCTCCAAAAGAGGGTTATGGAGCAGGCTGAGTGGATAATTCTGCCGCAGGCTGCAGAGCAGCTTTGCAAGAGTATTGTTAACGACAGATAGAGTAAAAGGAGAACTATGAGCATATATACTTCCAAAACAATGGGCGAGATTATTTCCGGCAATCCCTATGTGGGACGAGGAATCGTAATAGGCAAGACGGCCGACTCCAAAAAAGCGGCAATCGCGTATTTTATCATGGGCAGAAGTGAAAACTCCAGAAACAGAGTTTTTCGTGAAGAGGGCGAAGATGTCATGATTTATCCTTTTGATGAATCCAAGGTGGAGGATCCTTCGCTTATCATATATGCACCTATAAGAGTCGTAGATAATCATCTTATCGTGACCAACGGAGATCAGACTGATACGATTTATGACTATGTAGTCAAGGGTGCAAAATTCAGTGAGGCTCTCGAAACGAGGGAATTCGAGCCCGATGCACCGAATTTCACACCGAGAATCAGCGGCATGCTCAGCTTTGACAAGGGTGATTTTACATATGAAATGAGTATTTTGAAGAGCATCGACGAGCAGGGCTCGGCTTGCGTGAGATATCACTGGGCATTTCCGTCGGCTGCGGGACTGGGACACTTCATTCACACCTACGAGCACGACGGCAATCCGCTGCCTACATTCCAAGGAGAGCCCAGGAGAGTGACCGTTCCGGACACTGCAGAGGAGTTCATTTCGGATATATGGGCAAATCTGAATCCGGAAAACAGAATTTCCGTATATGTACGCTACATTGACCTCGAAACAGGCGAGGCTGTAAGCAAGATGATAAACAAAAACGCTTAGAGGGAGGATACGCAGTTGAAAGAATATGAACTGAAATACGGATGCAATCCCAATCAAAAGCCGGCTAAGATTTACATGCACGACGGAAGTGAAATTCCTATGGAAATACTGAACGGCAGACCGGGATATATCAATCTGCTCGATGCACTTAACAGCTGGCAGCTTGTAAAAGAAATCAAGGACGCACTCGGCATGTGTGCGGCTACATCCTTCAAGCATGTCAGTCCGACATCTGCGGCAGTGGGAAATCCAATGAGCCCGGAGCTGAAAAAGGCTGTATTTGCCGATGATATAGAGGGGATTGACGAGTCACCGATTGCGACCGCTTATGCGAGAGCCAGAGGTACAGACCGCATGAGCTCCTTCGGCGACTGGATAGCACTTTCGGACAAATGTGATGTGACCTGTGCGAAGCTCATCGCCAGAGAGGTTTCCGACGGTATCATTGCACCGGATTATGACGAGGAAGCACTCGAAATTCTTAAGGCTAAGAAAAAGGGTGCATATAATATCATAAAAATCGACACGAATTATGTGCCGGCAGAGGCAGAGCATAAACAGGTATACGGCATTACTTTCGAGCAGGGCAGAAACAATTTCAAAATCGATAAAAAGCTGCTCGAGGAAATCGTGACCGAGAACAAAGAGCTGACGGAAGAGGCAAAACGTGACCTTATCATAGCACTTATCACACTAAAATATACGCAGTCCAACTCCGTATGCTTTGCCGAGGACGGACAGGCAATCGGTGTGGGTGCGGGACAGCAGTCGAGAATTCACTGCACCAGACTTGCGGGCGAAAAGGCGGATAAATGGCATCTTCGTCAGCACCCGAAAGTTCTGAACCTGCCTTTCAAGGATGAAGTCAGACGACCTGACAGAGATAATGCGATAGATGTCTATCTGTCGGAGGATCAGGAGGAAGTTATCGCTGACGGCTGCTGGGAAAGCTTATTTACCGAAAAGCCTGAAGCATTTCCGAGAGCTGAGCAGAGAGAATATCTTGCCTCGCTTTCCAGAGTATGCCTCGGTTCGGATGCTTTCTTCCCGTTCGGTGACAATATCGAAAGAGCAGCCAAGAGCGGCGTTTCATATGTCGCACAGCCGGGTGGTTCGGTACGAGATGACAATGTGATAGAGGCCTGCAACAAGCATAATATGGTTATGGCATTCACGGGAATGAGATTATTCCATCATTGATAAGAACAGTCGGTGAATGTACCGGTTTTTGTCACAATTCGGAGGTAGACAGTGAAAATAATGGTAGTAGGTGGCGGCGGCAGAGAACACGCCATCATTAAGAAAATAAAAGAAAACAAGAATGTAGAAAAAATCTATGCTCTGCCCGGAAACGGCGGTATCGCAGCAGATGCCGAGTGCGTGGATATCGGAGCTAAGGACATAGATAAAATTACGGAATTTGCGGTGAAAAACGCTGTGGATTTCGCAGTGGTAGCACCCGACGATCCGCTTGTGCTCGG
>CAZLTX010000026.1:0-4033 GCA_964562555.1 uncultured Oscillospiraceae bacterium | reverse complement strand
GGTCCCGAGGTATCGGTGCTTTCCTTTACCGACGGCAAAACGCTGATTCCTATGGTTTCTTCTATGGATCACAAGAGAGCACTTGACGGTGATGAGGGCTTGAATACGGGCGGAATGGGAACGGTAGCACCTAATCCGTATTATACCGACGAAACAGCAGAGCGGTGTATGCGTGAGATTTTCATGCCTACGCTTGAAGCGATGAACTCGGAGGGCAGAAGCTTTTCGGGCTGCCTCTATTTCGGACTCATGCTTACGCCTAAGGGACCTAAGGTCATAGAATACAACTGCCGTTTCGGTGATCCGGAAACGCAGGTGGTGCTGCCGCTTTTGGAAAGCGACCTGCTTGAGATAATGCTGAAAATTTATGAGGGCAAGCTTGATGAGGCTGAGGTAAGCTTTGCAGACAAAAGTGCCTGCTGCGTGGTTATGGCATCTGAGGGTTACCCTACGGCATACGAAAAAGGCTTCGAAATTACGATGCCGTCCGATAAGAATATCTATGTTGCGGGTGCCAAGCTTGAGGACGGAAAGCTGCTTACAAACGGCGGCAGAGTCCTCGGCGTGACCGAAACAGCCGACAGCCTTGAAGAGGCAGTAGCCAAGGCATACGAAAGCGTTAAGCTGGTTCATTTTGATAACGCTTATTATCGCAGGGACATTGGCAGACGTGCACTTGATGCAGAAAGGAAATAGCTATGGTTTACAGAATTTTTGTCGAGAAGAAACAGGGTCTGGCACATGAGGCGGAAACGCTTACACATGATATCAGACAGATTTTGAGAATTGACGGGCTGAAAAGCGTGAGAATTTTTAACCGCTATGATGCCGAAAACATAAGCGAAGAACTGTTCGAATATGCGGTAAAGACGGTTTTTGCAGAACCTCAGCTTGATACAGTGACAAGAAGACTTCCGGAGGCTAACTGTATTTTTGCGGTGGAATATCTTCCGGGACAATTTGATCAGAGGGCGTCATCGGCGGAGGAATGTATTCAGATTATTTCCAAGGGTGAAAGACCTACAGTAAAGAGTGCAAAGGTATATGCACTTTACGGCAAGCTTACAGAGGAAGAAATCGCAGCGATAAAAAAATATGTGATAAACCCTGTGGAGGCAAGAGAAGCGGATATGAGTCTGCCGCAGTCACTAAATACGGAGTATGAAATCCCGACAGAGGTCGAAACGGTTGAAGGTTTTACGGAAATGGGCGAAAATGAGCTTGCAGACTTTATCGCAGCACGTGGACTTGCCATGGATGCCGCAGACATTAGGGAATGTCAGAAATATTTCAAATCCGAAAACAGGCAGCCGACGATTACGGAAATCCGCATGATAGACACATATTGGTCGGATCATTGCAGACACACTACCTTCAACACCACGATAGACAATGTCAGCTTTGAGGACGAGCTGCTCCAAAAAGCATATGACAGATATATCAATATAAGAAAAGAGCTGGGAAGAACCAAGCCTGTAACGCTTATGGATATCGGCACGATAGCTGGCAAGTATCTGAAAGCACAGGGCAAGCTTGACAAGCTCGATGAATCCGATGAAATCAATGCCTGCACGGTAAAGATAAAGGTAGATCACGACGGAAACGAGGAGGACTGGCTGCTGCTGTTCAAGAATGAAACGCACAACCACCCGACGGAAATTGAGCCGTTCGGCGGTGCGGCAACCTGCGTGGGCGGAGCTATCAGAGATCCGTTGTCGGGTCGTTCCTATGTATACGCGGCAATGCGTGTGACCGGTGCGGCAGATCCGCTTACGCCGATAGAAAAAACGCTTGAGGGCAAGCTTCCGCAGAGAAAGCTCGTAACCACGGCTGCGGCAGGCTACAGCTCATACGGAAATCAGATAGGACTTACGACGGGACAGGTTGATGAAATATATCACCCGGGTTATGTTGCAAAGCATATGGAAATAGGTGCGGTCATCGGTGCGGCACCTGCGGAGAATGTTCGCAGGGAGGTTCCTGCTGCGACAGACAGAGTTATCCTGCTCGGCGGCAAGACAGGCAGAGACGGCTGCGGCGGTGCTACCGGCTCTTCCAAGAAGCATGACAGCTCATCGCTTGAAAACTGCGGTGCGGAGGTTCAAAAGGGCAATGCACCGGAGGAAAGAAAGCTCCAAAGACTGTTCCGCAATCCTGCCGCATCAAAGCTTATCAAGAGATGCAACGACTTCGGTGCGGGCGGTGTGTCTGTAGCGGTAGGCGAGCTGGCAGACGGACTGAAGATAGATTTGAACAAAGTTCCTAAAAAATATGAAGGTCTGGACGGCACAGAGCTTGCCATCAGCGAATCACAGGAAAGAATGGCTGTAGTTGTGGCAGAGCAGGACGCTGATACCTTCGTAAGACTGGCTGAGGCAGAAAACCTGGAGGCAACGGTAATCGCAGAGGTTACAGAAGAGCCTCGCCTTGTGATGTCATGGAACGGCAAAACCATAGTAGACCTTTCGAGAGCCTTCCTTGACTCGAACGGTGCGGAAAAGCATATAGATGTTTTGGCGAAGAAGCCCGAAGCTTTAGACTGTCTGAACGGAAAATGCGAGGACGACAAAAAATCCCTCAAGGCTCGTTTGGCAGAGGTAGCAACAGATTTGAACTGCTGCTCAAGACGGGGACTTTCCGAACGCTTTGACTCAACTATAGGTGCGGGAACGGTTTTGATGCCGTTCGGCGGCAAGTATCAGAGAACTCCTATCCAGGCAATGGTACATAAGATTCCTGTGGAAAAGGGCGATACTTCGACCGTAAGCATGATGGCATGGGGCTACAACCCGTTCATTACGGAGAAAAGCCCGTATCACGGTGCATATCTTGCTGTAGTGGAATCGGTATGCAAGCTTGCGGCAGCAGGAGCCTCTATGGACGATGTATATCTTTCGTTCCAGGAATATTTCGAGAAGCTTGAGGATAAGCCTGAACGCTGGGGTAAGCCGTTTGCGGCACTTTTGGGAGCCTTGGACGCACAGGTAGGACTTGAAACTGCGGCAATCGGAGGCAAGGACTCCATGAGCGGCTCGTTTGAGGATATTCATGTACCGCCGACCCTTGTTTCGTTTGCGTGCACGACAGCAAAGCTCGATGATATAATTTCTCCGGAATTTAAGGAGGCAGGCAATTTTGTTTATCTGCTCGAGGCAGAAAAGAACGAAAACGCTTTGCCGGATTGTTCCTCGGTTAAAGCCAATATCTCTCTTATGAACAGACTTGTCAAGGAGGGCACATTGAAATCCGCATGGGCACTCGGCATCGGCGGAGCGGCAGAGGGTCTTATAAAGATGATAATAGGAAACCGCATTGGTGTGGATCTTGATTATGAGCTTGATACAGATGAGCTTTTCAAATATAACTACGGTTCGTTTATTTTGGAAACAAGTGAGGAAATCGCAGATGCAAAGCTGCTCGGCAGAACCTGCTCAGATTTCGTGATTTCCAAGCAGGAAGCACTCGTGGATATGCTTGATATTTTGGATATGTATGAGTCAAAGCTTGAACCTGTATATCCGTGCAGCCTTGTCAAGACCGACAGAATGATAAATACGGTTTCGTACAGAAAATCGTCATCATTTGCTGCGGCTGTCAAGAATGTTAAACCTAAGGCATTGATAACGGTATTCCCTGGTACAAACTGCGAATATGATACCGCAAAGGCATTCGAGCGTGCGGGAGCTGAGCCGGAGATTTTCGTGCTCAACAATCTGACACCGGCTGCCGTTGCGAGATCGGTTGAAACCTTTGCAGCAAAAATCAAGGAGTCACAGATGATATTCATACCGGGCGGCTTCTCAGGCGGTGATGAACCTGACGGCTCGGGTAAGCTGATTACGGCATTCTTCAGAAATCCTGAAATCAAGGAGGCGGTGACCGAGCTTTTGGAACAGCGTGACGGTTTGATGGCAGGTATCTGCAACGGTTTCCAGGCATTGATTAAACTCGGACTCGTTCCTTACGGCAAGATTATCGACACGGACGAAAATTGCCCGACACTGACCTATAACCGTATAGGCAGACACCAGTC
>CAZLTX010000025.1:0-11225 GCA_964562555.1 uncultured Oscillospiraceae bacterium | reverse complement strand
TCGTTTCCTCCGGTATTCAGGGCGTAGAGGTTGTAGACAGAGTAAGACATCAGGGTGGTTGGTCTGTTATGTGTTTGGTTCTTGCAGCTATCTGTTTCTTGGTTGCCGGTTTCACTATGGGACTTCCGGGCGAAACAGTTGACCCGTCCGGCGTTATCACTACTATCAATACAGAGCATCCGGAAGTAATCGAGTTTCTTCTTTCCGATGACGGACGTCCTTCCGCTGTAACACTCCTCGAGCAGGTATCCAACGGTGTTCCTATTTACATGATTATTCCTCTTCTGCTCGTAATCGGTCTTGCTGTTGCAGGCTTCAACACATTCACTTGTATCGGTGCAGGTCTTGTTTCCGCTTACCTCCTCGGTATCCCGGCAGGCACTGCAGGTTCCTTACAGGACTTCTTAGACAATGTTATCATGTCAGGTTTCGCAGGTGCAGGCGAATGGGTTATCATCATGATGATGTGGGTTGCAGCATTCGGCGGCGTAATGCAGAAGATGAACGCATTTGCTCCTCTTGCAGCATTCGTTGTTAAGATGTCCCACAAGGTTAGAGGTCTTATGACTTGGAACGCTGTTCTTTCCCTCATCGGTAACGCTTGTCTGGCTGACGAAATGGCTCAGATCGTTACTATGGGTCCTGTTATCAAGCAGATCGCAGAAGAAAACATCGAAGCTGAAACTGAAGAAGATATGTACAAGATTAAGCTGAGAAACGCTACATTCGGCGACGCTATGGGCGTATTCGGTTCCCAGCTCATTCCATGGCACGTATACCTCGGATTCTATGTAGGTATCGCTGCAGGTGTATATCCGTTAGTAGAAATCACTAACATGGACTTCTTGAAGTACAACTTCATGGCTTACATCGCAGTATTCTCCCTGATCATCTTAACCGCAACAGGTTGGGACAGATTCATTCCTCTGTTCAAGATGCCTCAGGAACCTGCCGTAAGACTGAAAAAGAAGGTTCAGTAGTATTTGCATTACACAGTAAAAACACAAAATCAATGTTTAATTGCATAGAAAATGCTCTCCAAAATCGGAGAGCATTTTTGTATTTATGTGTTACAGTAGTGAGCTCACGCCGTAGGTGAGTATTGTTACTATGCAGGCAGCTGTCAGAACGCCCATTGCGATTGACGGAAAGGCTCTTTTAAGCTGCATGTCCAGCATTGCAGCTATAAGGGCACCTGTCCACGCTCCGGTTCCCGGCAGCGGTATTGCCACGAATATCATCAAGCCCCAAAACTGGTATTTGAGAACCTGTTCTTTCTTGCTTTCTGCCTTGTCCTCAAAATGCTTGACTATGCGTGCCAGTCTTTCGCTCTTGCTCTGCATCCACTTGAAAATCTTGCGTATAAACAGTATTATGAACGGTATCGGTACCAGATTGCCTATCACCGATACGATTAAGGCAAGCGGTATCGGCAGTCCTGCTATAACTCCCGCAGGTATAGCCGCCCTCAGCTCAAGCACCGGTACCATGGCTATCAAAAATGTCATGACGATATTTCCTATCGTCGTCCCCCAAAGTGAAATCATTCGTTTTTCCCCTCATTTCTTACCGCTGCCTGTGCCGCCGCAAGCTTTGCAATCGGAACCTTAAGCGGTGAAACGGACAGATAGCTCATACCTATACGATGGCAAAACTCTATGCTTGCCGGATCACATGCCTGTTCTCCGCATATACCGAGCTTGAGCTTAGGCTTCACATGCTTTCCGCCGACTGCTGCAAGCTCCACGAGCCGTCCCACTCCGTCCGTATCCAAAGACTTAAACGGATTTTGTTTCAAAATGCCCTTTTCTATGTAAGTGTCAACGATAAGTCCCGCATCTTCACGTGACAAGCCGTAAACCATCTGCGTCAGGTCATTTGTCCCGAAGGAAAAGAAGTCCGACTCTGCTGCTATTTTATCGGCTGTCAGTGCCGCTCTCGGTGTTTCTATCATGGTTCCCACCGCAAGCTCTACCGTTTCATCGTATGCCTCCATACAGCGTTTTGCCGCCGCCATAACCAAATTCTTTACATCTGCAAGCTCTTCCCGAGTGCTTATCATCGGTATCAGAATTTCCGGCTGTACCTCGATTCCGCTTTCTTGCTTGACCTCTATCGCCGCCTCTACTATAGCCTCTGTCTGTGCCTCGGTTATATGCGGCATGGCAAGCTCAAGACGGCAGCCTCGATTGCCGAGCATAGGATTTTCTTCTTCCATAGGCAGGATATCGTTCATCGGCAAATCCAAAAGCCTTATAGCCACAGGCCGTTCACCCATAACTCTGAATATCTCCGCACAATTCTCCTTTTGGCTCTGCTTGAGCTGCTCCGCAATACACTCACGACGCTTTTTGTCATCTGTCAAAAACATCTCACGAATGAGTTTCAGTTTTTCTGCATCAAAAAACATGTTTTCGGTTCTGCAAAGTCCTATTCCCTCAGCACCGAAGCTGAGTGCAAGCTTTGCCTGTGCCGCATCGTCCGCATTGGCTCTTACCTTAAGGTCACGAATTTCGTCCGCCCATTCGAGCAGTTTGCCGAAATCCTCCTTAAGCACCAATTCCTCGCCCGGCGGCAGCTCTTTTCGCTCATTTTGAACGAGCTTACGCATTTCCTCGGCATCAATACGAAGCAAGGCTGTCTTTTTCGTTATGAGCTGCTCGTCCACCATATCCACTGCCATTTTCAATGCGGCAGCCGGTGTACGCTCCGCAGACTGAGTCTGCAATATATACAGTTTATTATGCTCAATGGTAAATTCAATATTCTGTGTTTCCTTGTAGTGACGTTCCAAAATGCCGGCTATTTTTATGAGGCTTTCATATGCCTTGGGAAATACCTCCCGCATGGCATCAAAATCCTCCGCCGAGGCTTCATCCTCGGTATGCACGGGACCTTGAGTATTTCGCAGAAAACAGCCGCAGAGCTTTTTCTCACCGCTTATGCAATCCCTGGTCGAAAGAATTCCCGTTGCACAGTCCTCTCCCGCATCTCCGAACACCATTGCCTGTACGCTGACAGCAACCCCGTCAGCACAGTCCTCAGTTCCCTCAAGGGAGGCGTTTTTGCGTCTGCATTCCGCAGCCTCCGGCTCATTCCATCTGTCGAAGGCCTCGGTAACAGCCTCAAGAAGGATTTTTTTAGCCTCCTCAGCAGTTTCCGCACCCTTGCCTACATTCATTACGGTTTTGGTCATTCCGGCCGCAGCCGTATCCGAACCGATACCGGTTCGCACGGAAACAGATAGCGGATTTTCCGGATCTCCGAAGGTCTTTCCGGTAACGCTTTCAAGCTCGCTTAGCTTCTCATATATTTCGGCTGTAAGCTCCTCTGTAAGTACAGAGCCGTTTTCCGTGTAATCACGGCAAGCCTCAGTCGTCACGGTAAATCCGAACGGCACCGGCATTCCGATCTGCATCATTTCAGCGAGTGCCGCACCCTTATTGCCAAGAAGGTTCCGCATTTCTTTGGAACCCTCGTTAAATGAATATACGAATTTTTTCATAATTCTCCGTTTCTAGAAAGAAAGTCTTTCCTCGATGTAGCTGCGAACCTCAGCTACAGGTATTCTTACCTGCTCCATGGTATCTCTGTCACGAACCGTCACGCAGCCGTCCGTTTCCGTATCAAAGTCAACGCAGATACAGAACGGTGTTCCGATTTCGTCCTCTCTTCTGTATCTCTTGCCGATAGAGCCTGCGGCATCGTAATCGACCATGAAATACTTGGAAAGCTCTTCGTGAATAGGCTCAGCAACAGGTGCAAGCTTCTTAGCCAAAGGAAGTACCGCAGCCTTGAAAGGTGCGAGTGCAGGATGGAATTTCATAACCACACGTACATCTTCCTTGCCGTTTGCATCGGTAAGAACTTCTTCGCTGTATGCATTGCAAAGGAAAGCAAGCACACTTCTCTCAACGCCGAGCGAAGGTTCGATAACATAAGGAATGTAGTGTTCATTTTTGTCCTGATCGAAGTATGTCAAATCCTGTCCGGAGGTATTCTGATGCTGTGTCAGGTCATAGTTTGTACGATCGGCGATACCCCAAAGCTCGCCCCAGCCGAACGGGAACTTAAATTCGAAGTCCGTCGTTGCCTTGGAATAGAAGCTTAATTCCTCAGGGCTGTGATCACGGAGTCTGAGGTTTTCGTCCTTGATTCCGAGTGAAAGCAGCCACTTGTGGCAGAAGCTTCTCCAATATTCGAACCATTCGAGGTCTGTATCAGGCTCACAGAAGAACTCAAGCTCCATCTGCTCGAACTCACGAACACGGAAGATGAAGTTGCCCGGTGTGATTTCGTTACGGAAGGATTTACCTATTTGTCCGATTCCGAACGGAACCTTCTTACGGGAGGTTCTCTGTACATTCTTAAAGTTTACGAAGATACCCTGTGCTGTTTCCGGACGAAGGTAAAGCTCCGACTTCGAGTCCTCTGTTACACCCTGGAAGGTCTTGAACATAAGGTTGAACTGACGGATTCCCGTAAAGTCCGTCTTACCGCAGTCAGGACAAGGAATCTTGTTCTCAGCGATGTAATTTTCAAGTTCTTCATTGCTCCAACCGTCAACAACCATTTCAGGCATACCGTTTGCTTCACGGAAATCCTCGATCAGCTTGTCTGCTCTGAATCTGGAATTACAAGCCTTGCAGTCTACCAACGGATCAGAGAAACCGCCCACATGTCCGGATGCCACCCATGTCTGAGGATTCATCAAAATAGCCGCATCAAGACCAACATTGTATTTGGATTCCTGCACGAACTTTCTCCACCATGCGTTCTTAACATTCTTTTTCAGTTCAGCCCCCAAAGGACCGTAATCCCATGTATTAGCAAGACCGCCGTAAATCTCCGAACCCGGATATACGAATCCTCTGTTCTTGCAAAGGGCTACAACTTTTTCCATAGTTACTTCTCTGTTTACATCGCTCATTTCTAAATAAACCTACCTATCTTTCTATTCTTTTCTTTCTCTTTAAGCTTAAATTCGGACGGCTCAGACATGAAATTCCGTCACGCCTGAGCCCCAAATCACTTTGTCGATTATTAGTCTTCCTTTGGTTCTGCCTTTTCGCAGCCGTCGCAGGATGTTTCTTCACAGCTGTCACATTCGGAAGCTTCCGCCTCTGGACAAGCAGGCTCTGCTTCTTTTTTCTTGCCGAAAAGTCCCCAAAATCCGCCTGTCTTTTCCTTAGCTGTTTCAACAGCTTCCTCGGCAGCCTCCGCTGCGTCTTCAAGTGCCTCACAGGTCTTTTCGCAGATGTCCTTGAACATTTCCTCGGCATCCTCAATGATATCCTCGGCTGTGTCCTTTACCTCATCGCATACGCCGTCATCGTCACATGCGGCATTTTCCTTTTTAGCCTTGAACTCGCCGTATTTTTCCGCAGCCGCATCCTTGATGGTGTTATATGCGTCCGTGCTCTTTTCAACCACGTCATTCATAACATCCGGAGCCTTCTCCTTGACGCTGTTCATGACATCGCTGCCTTTTTCCATAACGCCGTCGAAAACAACGGCACTCTTTTCCTTAACCTCTGTAGCCAATCCCTCGGCTCTCTTTGTAACATCGATTACCTTGCCCTCTGTGGTTGTAAGCTCAACTCTGCACTTGAAGCCCACTGTGGCGATTGCCGCTGCGATAACCCCCCACGGAGCGACAATAGCACCTACCACGCCTACGTTTACCGGAATGTTTACGATGGTTTCATCGCCTTTCTTTACTGCGATTTTCGAAACATTGCCTTTCTTTACGAGCTCCTTGATCTTTTCTACCGTTTCGCCCACGAACTCGCTCGTGCCGCTGCCTTTGTTGATGTCAACATTTTCTTCAAGCTTTATGATTGCGTCCACAACGCTGCCTTCTGCGGCTTCGAGAGCTTCCTTGGCTTCCTTGTAGGATACGCCTGTTCTGTCCTTAACCAGTTCAATCTTTTCCAATGTGATTTCCATTACAATACCTCCTATTTTGTTTTATGTTTGTTTACTGTTCTCCGAGGAAAAAATCCTCACTTTTCAGTTTGCCTATGTCAAAGTGATAATTTATATAGCTTTTCAGAATGCCTCTGAGCTTAACCGCAATCGCATCGTCCAGGGCGATTTTGCCGAAAGCCGACAAAGGCTCCTTCCGAAAATACTTTAATATATCTACTATACCAAAATTCACGGAATAAATCAATGCTTCTTTCGTGCCGTGAGCTTGTGATTTCAGTGTTTTTTGCGTATTTTGACCGTTTGCCGCCTCAAATTGCTCAATAAGCTCCTTTGCACAGCCTTCGCAAAGCATACCGCCCTCGCTCACACTGAAATATCCCGCCGTTTCCGCACTGCCGCAGCTCACACATTCATCGAGCACAGGCATGGTTCCGAGTGCGTCCAAAAGCTTGACCATGTATGCCAGCACGAGGGTATCGTGTTTCTTGCTTCTTGCCTCAAGTGCCGCCATGAAGTCCGCAAGCAGTCTGAAAACCGCAGGCTGCGGCAGCTCCTCGGTCAAAAGCTTTTCCGTCAGCTCAAGCACATACGATGCAGCCATGTATTTGTCCAGATCCTCTCCGAAAGCGTAATAGCTTTTGAGCACCTGTGCGTTGTTCAGATTATAGCTGTCTCTGCCCTTAAAAAGCTCGTATCTGCCGTAGGTGAACGGTCTTGTGGCAAGTGCGGATTTGTTCTTGCCGCCCTCGGCTATACTCGTTCCCACGCTGATCTTGCCGTATTTCCGTGAAAACAGCAGCAGCATTCGTCTGCCGCCGACGGTTTTGATTTGTCTGAGGATTATGCCCTCGGTGTCCGTTATCATTCTCCCGACTCCTTATAGCCGAAGTTGGAAAGTGCGAAGTCGGAATCACGCCAGTTTTCCTTGACCTTGACCCAAAGCTCGAGGAAAACCTTAGTGCCGAGCAGTGCCTCGATTTCCATGCGGGCACTCTTTCCTATGCCTTTGAGCTTTTTGCCCTCCTTGCCTATGATAATGCCCTTGTGGGACTTGCGTTCGCAGTATATCACAGCACCGATTTTCGTTATGTTTTTTTCTTCTTTATAGCTTTCGATTTCGACCGCCACTCCGTGCGGCACCTCGTCCTGAAGGTACAGCAGCAGCTTTTCTCTGATTATCTCGCTGACTATGAAGCGTTCCGGGTGGTCTGTAACCATATCCTCGGGGAAATACATAGGTCCTTCTTCCAAAAAGTCCTCTATCCTCGAAAGCAGTATTTCCACATTTTTTCCCTGCAATGCGGAGGTTCCCAGCACCTCGTCGAAAACTCCCATTTCGCTGTATTCGTCGTAAATCGCACGGAATTCCTCGGGATCCATTTTGTCTATTTTGTTTATGATGAGGAATTTAGGCGTGTTGACACCCTTGAGCATTTCAAGAATGTATTTGTCGCCGGGACCCTTTCCGAGCTTTTCGTCCACGAGGAAAAGTATGAGGTCAACCTCTTTGAAGGTGTTTATGGCAGACTCGGTCATAAAAGTGCCGAGCTTGCTGTGCGGCTTGTGAATTCCGGGCGTGTCGATGAAAACCATCTGCACTCCCTTATCGTAGTCGCCCTCGGGTATGTTCGTATATATTCCTCTTATCGTATTTCTGGTGGTCTGCGGCTTGTCCGTCGTTATTGCGATTTTTTCGCCGAGTACCGAGTTAAGCAGTGTTGACTTGCCTACATTGGGTCTTCCTATTATTCCTATAAATCCTGTTTTCAAAAGCCTTTTGTCCTTTCTTTTTCTTGTGCTTATGTATTTTACAGCTTAAAGCCCTCGGGAAGTATTTCGTTCATCGTATATACACGCAGGCTGTTTTCGTCATTTCCCGTTATTATCCTAAAATCGTCGTCGCAAAACTCCCGCATAAACTGTCTGCAAATGCCGCACGGCCACGCCTCGCCATCTTGACACACGATGGCTATCGCCGCAAACTGTGACTCTCCCTCAGAAACAGCCTTGACAAAAGCCGTTCTCTCGGCACATATGGTAGCACCGTATGAGGAATTTTCCACATTGCAGCCCGTATATATTTTGCCGTCCTTTGTAAGCAGTGCCGCTCCTACTCTGAACTTTGAAAACGGTGCATAGGCTCTCGGGAGCATTTCGACCGCTTTCGCATATAATTCTCTGTCTGTTGCCATCTTATTCTCACCTTTCCTATCTGAGCAAGCCGATTTTTTCCATGATTTCTTCTTCTCTCGCACGCATCAGCTTCTTTTCGTCCTCTTCCATGTGGTCGTAGCCCAAAAGATGCAGTATGCTGTGTGTGAACAGATATACCAGCTCCCGTTCAAAGGAATGCCCGAACTCCTTTGCCTGCTCCTCTGCCTTATCGCGGCAAATTACGACATCTCCGAGACATATTTCTCCCACCTCGGGGATTTCTTCCTCCAAATTCTCAAACTGCGGAAAGGACAGCACATCTGTAGGTCTGTCAACGGCTCTGTATTCTCTGTTCAGCTCATGTATTTCATCGAGTCCGACGAAGCTCACGCTGATTTCGCACCTGTCCTCGTCCAAATTCAAAAGCTCTTCAGATTCGACTGCGTATTTTGCCGCCTCCGTCATTTTATCCAAAAGCTCTTCCGATACAACATGTCCCTCTTCAAAATATATATTCATTACTCTTGCAGCTCCTCCGGATATTTTTTGTAGAATTGGTCGTAGGCGTTGATTATCTTTTTTACCAGCTCATGTCTTACAACATCTGTATCTTTGAGATAGCAGATATCTATATCTCTGACATTTTTCAGCACTCTCAGTGCCTCGACAAGTCCCGATTTTTTGCCTCTCGGCAGGTCTATCTGTGTCACATCGCCCGTCACCACGACTTTCGAGCCGAAGCCCATTCTGGTCAGGAACATCTTCATCTGCTCACGTGTCGTGTTCTGTGCCTCGTCGAGTATTATGAAGGAATTGTCAAGCGTTCTTCCTCTCATGTAAGCGAGCGGTACCACCTCTATGACTTCCTTTTCCTTAAGTCTGAGTGCCGCATCTCTGCCGAGCACATCGTAAAGTGCATCGTAAAGCGGTCTGAGATACGGGTCTACCTTATCCTGCAAATCGCCCGGCAAAAATCCGAGTCTTTCTCCCGCCTCGACGGCAGGTCTTGCCAAAATTATCTTCTGTACCTCTTTGTTCTTATATGCGTTTATCGCCATCGCCACGGCAATGTATGTCTTGCCTGTTCCCGCAGGACCCACGCCGAAAACGATTTCCTTGTTTCTTATGCTGTTCACATAGTCCTTCTGTCCGAGGGTCTTAGGCTTAAGCGGTTTGCCCTTGTGCGTAAAGCATATCACATCTCTGCTGACACGGCTTTCTTTGTATGAAACGCCCTCCTGTGTGAGAGTAACGATATACTGCACCTTTTGCTTGTCGAGATTTTCACCGCCTGCGAGCACGCTCGTCAGCTCTTCCAAAACCTTTTCCGCACTGTCGAGTGCAGCCTCTTCCTCTCCCTTGAGGATAAGCCCGTCATCCCGCTGAAAAATCTCCACGCCCAGTGCCTCTTTTATAAGTTCCAAGTTGACATCTAAATTCCCGAAAAGCTCCCGTCTGTCAATCTCCTCCGATATCTGAAATTTCCTGTCCAACCGTAATCTCCTGTTCTTCGCTTATTTCTCGGCGAACCTCCAAGGTTACACCTATTTCTATTATATTTTCTTTTGGAGTAAAATTCAAACTTTTATTTAGAATTTCTGCGTTTTCCGGTAAATTTTCTTTCGCCCAAAGCCTAATTTGCTGTTCTGCCTTGGATTTTATCTCCTCTGCCGTCCTCTCACGCCTGTTTACGATGAGCTTTTCATCCGCCTGCGGTTCTGAGCTGTAACGCTCCTGTGCGAAATTCAGTCGATACGGTACTCTCGCCCAAACCTCGCCCTTTGCCCTTACGTAGTATTCCTTAGGGGCGTTTTCCTCGAAGGTCGTCGGCTCTATGGGTATGCAGCCTGCTATCAAAACCTGCCCCTTTTTCACATAATCTCCCGGCTCAACCCTTGCCTCGCCCCACAGCGGGTCTATGCTTTCCACATAGCCGGAGCAGGTCGCCACAAGGTCTGTGTATGTGAGCCTGGACTCGGGGTGGGAGTTTGAGTTGGGTATACTTCCGGAGTCGTGGTCGAGGGCTTTTGTGTCACCCTCTTTGCCGCTTGAATCTGCTATATCCTCTCCTGCCTCCGATGTATCTTCGCGTTCGCTCTCAGAGATGTCCAAATACACCGTTCTTCCGTCATAAACGAGCTTGAGCCAGCTTATCTGCGGAAAGGTTTTGTACAGGCTTGATCTTGCCTTATCCCAATTCACCGACGGTCTGTAAACTCCCTCATATATTCCTGCCTCATTCAAACACTGTCTGAGGCTTTGCTCGGGTATCGCCCGGTATCCGTCCACGACTATGCTCGTCACGAAAGACGCACGCAAAACAATCACCGCTGCGGTGAGCATAATCCCGACGAGCCAAAGCGGCTGCCTGCGAACGGTTTTCAGCTTTGTTTCAGCTCCCCCGTCGTGTATGACTGTGATGAGATATACCGATTTGGCAAGCTTTTTCAGCGTTTTCAGCTCCTTTGCCGCAAGCTGTGCCTCTGCCTCAGTTTCGGAAATTATCCGCACGTTTTTAAGGGCAATCCCTTTGCGGAAGGCTCGGTCGATAAGCTTGTCTGTGCGAAAGCCCTCGATGCGTACATGAACTCTGTGCCTATAAAAACTCAATTCTTTCAATCCGTCCCTCAACGACCATTCTCCCCTCGCTTATTTCTCTCAGCACGAAAGCATTGCCCGTAAGCGTCACATATCTCTGTGCATTTTTGACCGTCACCGAGCTTTCGCTGACCATTACGATTTCTTTTACGCTTTCCAGCACCACGCAGTTTTCGACAGCCGTCACACGAGGCTTCCGAAAGTCAAGGTCATATTCCATTTCCGCAAGTATTCGCATTGTTTTCACTCCTGTTTTGGTTTGCGGCATGCTGCCTTTGCTTAAATTTTATGCTGCATTACTTTCTTTAATGCTTGGCTCCTGTCTGTTTTTGGTCGGAGCAGCACCTCATTCTATTTTTTTGAGCATTTTATCGTTTTTTTAGTAAAAATTCCTTGCGAAGCTGCACAAAAAAGTGTATAATACTTTCGTTATAGGCAGTTTATCTGCTTTCGGCTTAATAATTTCACATAAGTCAGGAGGTGAATTGGAATATGGCACAAGTTATCGTAAGAGAAAACGAAAGTTTGGAATCTGCTCTTAA
>CAZLTX010000024.1:0-11743 GCA_964562555.1 uncultured Oscillospiraceae bacterium | reverse complement strand
GGGACTGCTAAGCTGCAAAAAATACTCAAACAGACCGAAATATCGGGTGTGGTAATAAAAGAGAAAAAGATGTATACTGTAGCTGTGAAACGATGCAGAAAAAGAAGATGAAGAAGGATGGGTATGAAAACGAGATTGGTAAAGAGCGAGGATACAGATGTAATTTTGATTAACCCTGAGGGCGAAATCATTTATGATGACATCGGTAATTATCGATATTTCAGTTTGGGTATGGACAGTGCCGTCGGAAAAAATATTCGGGAGCTGTTTAAAAACTTGGAGGAAGACTATCCGCTTTTGCAAGCTGCAAATCATGGGAATGCTGTTGAAAATTTCGAATGGGAACTGACGACGGAACGAAATATTCAGCTGAAAAAAAGAGGAAGTGCTTATCCGCTTTATGACGGCGAAGAGGTGGTCGGTGCGATAGAATTTGCACACTTCTTTTATAATAAGAATTATATCAGCGAAATAGAGCAGCATGCAGATCATCTGCTGTATCGACACAACCACACGAAATATGTACTGGATGATATTATTACAGAGGATCCTGTTATGGAACAGATGAAGGAAAACCTTACCCGTATAGCATTGTCGGATTCCAATGTATTGATTTACGGAGAAACGGGAAGCGGTAAGGAACTGATTGCACAGTCGATTCATAACAGCAGCAGGCGTTACGGCAAAGACTTTGTTTCGCAGAATTGCGGTGCAATTCCGGCAACTCTGTTGGAATCGTTACTTTTCGGTACGACTAAAGGCAGTTTCACAGGTGCGGCGGATAAACCGGGACTGTTTGAACTGGTAAACGGCGGAACAATTTTTTTGGATGAAATCAATTCAATGGAACCAAGCTTACAGGTGAAACTGTTAAAAGCGATTGAAACGAAAAAAATCCGAAGAATCGGTTCTGAGAAAGAAATTAAACTGGATTTCAGACTTGTCGCAGCGACAAATGAAGACCCATTTTTGTTGTTGAAACAGGGGCGTATGAAAGCGGATTTGTTCTATCGCTTGGCGGTTGCCTATCTGCACTTGCCAAGGTTATCAGACAGAAGCGGAGATATTGAGCTTTTGAGCAATTACTTTATTGATTACTTTAACTTAAAGACAGAACGCAGCGTACAGCATCCGGGAAGAGATGTTTTGGACATTTTTTATAATTATGATTGGCCGGGCAACGTGCGTGAACTGCGAAACGTCATCGAAGGTTTTTTTGCACTGGGAGATGATGATACGATGAAACCGGCGGATATACCGGAATATATAAGGGAAAGCGTAAAAAACAGGTGCGAAGAAGAAATATGCGGGCGAAATCAGGAGGAAAACGGTAATTTGAATGAAAGTCTTGCACAGTTGGAGGCAGACCTTGTTACCGGTATGTATCAAAGCTGCGGCTGTGAACTGACTGAAACGGCAACACGCTTGGGAATTTCCAAACAGTTGCTGCGATTTAAGCTGAATAAATACGAAGGCGGTAAATTCTGATATGGCATTAAGAAAAAAATTCAAAGATATTTGCGTTGTAAACGATGCATGCGAAATAGAATATATACGTATGTCCGTACCTGATTTTTTCGGTTTCAAACCTGAAGAAGCGATAGGAAAAACTTTTCCGCAGATTTATCGTAACCTTGATGAAAACACCAGTACTTTTGTGCGAGCTATTCAGCGGGGCGAACGCTATGTCGATTATGTACAAATCTTGGAGAATACAGAAGGTCGAGTTGTTACACAGGTGGAAGATATTTATTTACTTAAGGACGGAAGCAGGATTGTAGGTGCGGTTGAATTCGCAGAGTATGATGTGAAAAAGGATGTTATTACTACGAAACGTACTGATTTGCCTGCGGATGTACTCAGTGACGAACAGGCTACAGAGGAAGATATTATCGGCAACTGCGAAGCAATCATGGAATTGAAAAAGAAAATCAGTAAGGTCAGAGATATAGATTCACCGGTGCTGATTATGGGAGAAACCGGAACAGGAAAAGAATTGACCGCACGTGTTATTCATAATTCAAGTTCTCGAAGAAATAATCCATATGTATATATCAATTGCAGTGCACTGCCTGAAAACCTGTTGGAGGGCATATTGTTCGGCATCAAAAAAGGCAGCTTTACAGATGCGGAAGAAAAGAACGGACTGTTCCAAATGGCAGACAAGGGTACCTTGTTTTTAGATGAAGTCGATTCTATGCCGCTCGGCATTCAAAGCAAGATACTGCGTGCAATTGAGGAAAAATGTATTCGTCCAATCGGCGGAACCGAAGAAATCTATTTGGATGTGAGGATAATTGCTTCTTGTAACAAGCAGATCAATGAGCTTTTGGCATCGAAAAGTCTTCGCAATGACTTGCTGTTTCGTCTTTCGGTCATACAGTTTGCTTTGCCGCCGCTGAAGAAACGGGGAAGTGATATTCTGCTTATCGCAGATTATTATCGAAAAAAATATAATGAATTTTTTCAAAAAGAAATTATAGGGTTTTCACCGGAGGCAAAAGAGTATCTGCTGCATCATGACTGGCCCGGTAACGTACGAGAGTTAAAAAACATGCTGGAAGGACTTTATCCCGTTATGCAGGAGAATACCGTCGGAATCAAGCAGATTCGGCAGAGATGGCAGGGATTCGGTGCACAGAAACCGACTGAACAGCAGGCAAAGGATAAGAGCATTGTGAGGATGGACACTGAACGTACGGAGACTGCATTGGCAGAATTTACAGAGAGCGGGCAGGATTTGAAAACATATATGGAAACATATGAACGAGAACATGTCGAAAAAGCATGGCGGGAGAGTGAGTGTAATTACCGAAAGGCGGCTGAGGCACTGGGCATTTCGATTCAGTTGTTAAAATATAAGTTGAAAAAATTTTCATTAGAATAAAAGAAATTTCTTTTACAAACATATGCCGAGAAGAAGGCATATGTTTTTTTGTTGCTGCCGAAATGTTGAAAATTAGCGATTTCTTTGCAGACCTTTCCAAAAAGAAGGTTTGGCACAAAAGTTGCTCTGTATAATGACATCAAATCATGGGAGGTAAGAACATGATCAGCAAAGAACGCTTATATGACAACATGAAGCACATGATCGAAGTTCCGGGTGTTTCCGGAACAGAAACAGAAAAAATGACAGCGTATAAAGTAGAGGAACTTCTGCGGGAAATTCCGTATTTTCAAACACATCCCGAAAATGTTAAGCTTGTTCCGCTGGTAGATGATCCGTTGGAACGCAGTATTGTCACGGCTTTTTTGGAACTTGCACCGGATTGCCCCGATACCGTGATTCTTACGGGACATTATGATGTAGTGGATGTAGAAGAATACGGTCATCTGCAGGACATTGCTTATAATGTTGAAGAAGTTACGAAACGCATCAACGAAATGCCGCTGGATGAAGACAGTTTAAAAGATTTTGAAAGCGGAGAATGGCTCTTTGGGCGTGGGACTGCGGATATGAAGTTCGGGCATGCACTTTGCATGGAGCTGCTTCGCCATTATTCCGAAAGCAATACGCTGAAAGGCAATTTGCTTTATGTAGCTGTCTGCGGAGAAGAAACAAATTCGGAAGGTATGCTGCGTGCAGTACCGTTTTTCAACGAGCTTGCACAGGAAAAAGGACTGCATTATAAGGCACTTTTGCTCGCAGAATGCTATATGATGGAGGATCAGGCAAACGATCAAAATCATTACATTCATTACGGGGCATCCGGAAAAATTATGCCTATGTTTTTCTTCGCCGGTGAATCCACACACGGAGGAGAACCTTTCCTGGGTATTGATCCGACTTTGATGTCAACGGAGCTGTACAGACGACTTCAGATGGATACGGAATTTTGTCAAACTAAGCTCGGTGAAACAACACCGCCGCCTGTATGCTTAAAAATGCAGGATTTGAAGAGTACATATTCCGCATCTTTGCCGCTGTATTCGATTGCATACTATTCCTTTGTCACAATGCAGCTGAATCCGGAAGAAATGATGCAGCGGCTGTACACGATTGCAGGAGAAGCTATGACTGATGCGATTCGATTTATGGATGAGAGGGCAGCTGCATATGAAAAATTGACGGGAGAAGCACCGGTCAGACATCAGTATGCACCGTGCGTAAAAACATTTTATGAACTTATGCAGGAAGTCAAAGCGGATTATGCCGGAGATCTTGATGCTGACTTGAAAGCTTATGCACAGCAGCTGCAGGCACAGAAGACAGAGCTGCAGGATGTTGCTGTCAGCATAGTGAAACGCTTGTATGAGCTTTATAAGGATAAAAAACCGATGATTATCATTGCATTCATTCCGCCGTACTATCCGGATGTTTATCTGAGCAAGGACGGAGAAGATGCGGCAAAGCTGATGAAGTGCTGCGACGATGTGATCAAATACGCAAAAGAAGAATTCGGCGAACCGCTCAAGATGAAGGACTATTATATGGGTATTTCCGACTTGAGTTATACGGGACTTGCGGAGGGAATGAATTTCGATAATATATTTGAAAATCTTGCAGGCATCAATATGATTTATCAGTTCCCGGAGAAAGCACTTAAGCAGTTTAAGGTGCCCGGTGTGGTTTTGGGCGGCTACGGCAAGGATTTTCATAAGCATACGGAACGTTTGCATAAACATTACAATTTCGATGTACTCCCATACCTGTACATACGTCTGATCGACGATTTGTTAGGTTAAAAATAGAAAAGGGAAAAGAAAGGAGAACAAAATGTCTGAACAAAAAAGAACGGCATCCATGCAGCGTGTCATGGACGCAAGTACCGGTCTGCAAAGAACAATGAAGACCAGAGATGCTATCATGGTAGGCGTTGGCGGAACACTCGGAACGGGAATATTCCTCAGTTCCGGTGATGTACTGGCGAATGCGGGACCGGGTGGTGCAATTGTAGCCTATCTGCTCGGCGGTTTTATTATCTGGCTGATGACGTCATGTCTCGGAGAATTGTCGGCAGCCATGCCTGTCGCAGGCAGTATGCAGGCATATTGCACTGAGTTTATCAATCCGGCAATGGGATTCACCATCGGCTGGGTTAACTGGATCGGAGGTGCGATTACGATTACAACGCAAATCGTAGCATCTGCAATTATTATGAAAAATATTATTCCGTCGGTACCGACCTTCGTATGGATACTGCTGTTTGCGGCAATCCTGTTCGGTGCGAACTTTTTCGCAGCCGGAAAATACGGAAATGTATCTTTCTACTTTGCCAGCCTGAAAATTGTGCTGATTATTGCATTTGTAGTTGTCGGTGCAGGTATGATTTTCTTCGGACTCGGTGTAGGCGAACCGGTCGGCTTAAGCAATTACACAGCGAACGGCGGTTTCTTCCCTATGGGACTTGCCGGTGTCGGTGCTGTATTTCTGAGTGCATTTTATGCTTTCGGAGGAACTGAAATGATTGCGGCAACCGCAGGTGAAATCAAGAATGAAGACGATATTCCGAAAGCAGTAAACTGGACATTGATTCTGCTGCTGGCAGCATATGTTTTGGCGATGATGGTGCTGATTGCATTGCTTCCGTGGGATCAGGCTGACCTGAACGGTTCCCCGTTTGCGTATGTCTTCAAGCATGCTGGTATGCATGGTGCAGAGCTTTTTGTCAACATAATCGTTCTTACATCTGCGTTGACATCGGGCAACTATTTCGTTTATGCATGTACCAGATACTTATGGTCACTTTCCAAATTCGGACAGGCACCGAAAGCATGCAGCAAGACAAGCAAAAATGGTGTACCAATCGTTGCATTGAGCATTTCGATGGCATTTGCATTGTTGGGTATAATCAGTGAGTTCATAGCGGAGGATACCGTTTATAAAATGCTGATTTACTTCATAGGCGGCTGCAATGTATTCATGTATACGGTTATTTGCATTTGTCAGTATCGCTTCAGAAAACGTTTTTATGCAGAAGGCGGCAAGGATGAAGATTTGAAATACAGAGTAGCATATCCGATTACACCTATTTTGGGTGTGCTGGGTTATTTGGCAGTACTGGTTATGTCGTTGATGGATCCGGGCGAAGCCGTAACCTTCTACATTTGTATCCCGCTTTATGCGGCAATCTATATTGCAGCGTCGATTTACACGAAGAAAAAAGGTGTAAAGGCTGTAAATATCGATATGTAATGCTTGCTATATCATAAAAATGCGATAAAATAAAATTAAGGGTTTGCATAACGCAGACCTTTATTCTTTGCATAACGGCAGATAGGCGAATGACACTTATGCAGACACTAAAAGAATTATATAAGCCTGGCTGCGGATAGCAAAACGGTGTTCTTTCCGGTAGTACGACAAAAGTAATTGATTTTCGACACACTCTCCTAAAGACAAGCCGCATTCAGTGCGATATAATACGCTTATAAAACGGATTTTAGAATGAATGAGGCAATTATCGAAAGGGAGGCGTAGAAGTGGAAGTAATATTCAGTGTTTCCGGAAAGGTGCTGGTAGCAGAGCTTTTCGGCGAGCTTGACCATCACGCTGCGGCGGAAGTGCGGGAGGACATAGACCGTGCGGTGAAAAACTATGCGGCGAGCTATCTTGTCTTTGACTTCGGGAAGCTGAGGTATATGGACAGCTCGGGTATCGGAATGGTGCTCGGCAGATACCGAAAGCTGCAGGAGGCTGACGGAAAAATGGCTATCGTTTCGTGCTCGGCTTTGGTGCGGAACATTTTGAACATGGCGGGGATTTTTTCGGTGATAGACTATATGGACACGAAGGAAGAGGCAATCAGCTATTTTAACAGAAAGGACGCATCGTGATGGAAAGAGTATTGAAGATCAGTATGGAGGCAGAGCTGAGAAATCAGAGCCTGGCTCGTTCGCTTGCGGCGGCATATGCGGCAGAATTCGATCCGACGGTTGAGGAGCTTACGGAAATCAAGACGGCGGTTTCGGAGGCATTCAGCAATGCGGTGCTTCATGCATATCCGGAGGAAAGCAGAGCTGCGGCGACGGTTGAAATGGAGTTTGCTGCCGCCCCCGGAGCGGTGATTATAATCAAAATTAAAGACAGCGGCGTGGGGATTGAGGATATAGCTCGTGCAATGGAACCGCTGTTTACAACCGATACGGGAAACGAACGCTCGGGCATGGGCTTTACGGTCATGGAAAGCTTTATGGATAAAATCAGGGTAGATTCCAAGCCGGGCAAGGGAACGACGGTTACCATGATAAAAAAACTGGACATGTTTGACATGACGGATATGTCCGATAAAGCCGATGTGCCTGATTTGGCGGATACATATTATGGTATTTGACATGGAAAAGCTCGCCGAGCAGCACGGAGGACTGGTAAAGTCCGTAGCGGTGCGGCTTTCTCATGTGTACGGTGAGGATATCGAGGATTTGATACAAATCGGATATATCGGACTGATTAAAGCAGCCGAGAGATTCGATGAGTCCAGAGGCTTGGCTTTTTCCACATATGCGGTTCCGATGATAACGGGAGAAATTCGTTCTCAGCTAAGGGATCACGGAGCCATAAAGGTCAGCCGCAGCCTTAAGACAGATGCGTTTGCGGTGAGAAAGGCGGAAATGGAGCTTGCGGCGGCTTCGGGCAGGTCGCCTAAGATAAGCGAGCTTGCGGCAGCAACGGGACTTTCGTCGGAGCGTGTCCGTGAGGCACTTGCGGCAGCGGATGCCATGAAAAATTTTGAAGAATACGAAAAAGCAAATCTATGGACGGATAACGAAAGTGCGACGATTTCGCATATAGACCTTGCGGCGGGCATGGAGCTGCTTTCCAGCAGGCAGAGGCAGGTAATAACTCTGAGGTATTTTAAGGACATGACCCAACAGCAGGTGGCGGGACTGCTCGGCATCTCACAGGTACAGGTTTGCCGCATAGAAAAAAGAACACTTATGGAATTAAAAAAGTCGATGGCGTAATGCAAAAATCGACTTTTTTTGCATTTGTTGGATTTTTGCTGAAATATTTCGTGAAGTATTGCTAAAAAAACAATATTTATATAACAAAAAGTAAAATATAACTTGCAAGATTGACAAAAAAGTGCTTTAATAATATTGTATGTTGTTATGCTTTTAACATGGGCTAACAAGTCAAAAACAGGTCATTGCCTTTATCCCGAGGAATGGCCGTTAGTAATAATTTAAGGAGGCATTTAAATGAACTTTCAACTGACGAAGGAACAAGAATTCGTAAGAAAAATGGTAAGAGAATTTGCCACTAACGAAGTTGAACCTTTAGCTGCTGACATCGATAAGGAACACAGATTCCCTGTTGAAACAGTAGAAAAAATGGCTAAGTATGGTTTACTGGGAATTCCATTCCCTACACAGTACGGCGGAGCAGGCGGAGACCACATCTCCTATGCTATCACTGTAGAAGAATTATCCAGAGTATGTGCATCAACAGGCGTTATCTGCTCAGCACACACTTCACTTTGCTGCTGGCCTATCTTTAACTGGGGTAACGAAGACCAGAAGATGAAATATCTTCCTGACTTACTTTCCGGCAAAAAGCTCGGTGCTTTCGGTTTAACTGAACCTAACGCAGGTACAGACGCATCCGGACAGCAGACAAGAGCTGAACTTGTAGACGGCAAGTGGATCCTTAACGGAGCAAAAGTATTCATTACAAACGGCGGCTATGCTGATGTTTTCGTTGTAATGGCTATGACAGATAAGAAAAAAGGCAACCATGGTATTTCCGCATTCATCGTTGAAAAAGGCGACGAAGGCTTCTCCATCGGTAAGACAGAAGACAAGATGGGTATCTGTGCATCTTCAACTACAGAACTTATTTTCCAGAACTGCGTAATTCCTGAAGACAGATTACTAGGTCAGGTTGGCGACGGCTTCAAGGTAGCTATGTCCACTCTGGACGGCGGCCGTATCGGTATCGCTTCCCAGGCTTTAGGTATCGCACAGGGTGCATTCGACGTAACAGTTGAATACATGCAGGCAAGAAAGCAGTTCGGCAAGAAGCTCTCCCAGTTCCAGGCACTTCAGTTCGAAATGGCTGACCTCAAGACCAGAATCGAAGCTGCAAGACTCTTGGTTTACAGAGCTGCTGACATGAAGGATAAGCACCTTGAATACGGCGAAGCTGCTGCAATGGCTAAGTTATACGCTGCAGAAACAGCAATGGCTGTTACTACTAAGTGTGTACAGTACCACGGCGGTTACGGATACACTAAGGATTATCCGGTTGAAAGAATGATGAGAGACGCTAAGATTACTGAGATCTACGAAGGTACTTCCGAAGTTCAGAGAATGGTAATCGCTGGCAAGACTTTCAAGAAATAAGGTAGGAGGAGAAACAAATGGCATTTAAGATTATCGTATGCGCAAAGCAAGTTCCTGATACAAATGTTATCAAAATTAACCCTAAAACAGGAACATTAATCAGAGACGGTGTTCCATCAATCCTGAACCACGATGATAACAACGCTCTTGAAGAAGCATTAAAAATTAAAGACAAATATGAAGATGTAACTATCACAGTTATCTCTATGGGACCTCCTCAGGCTACAGACCTTCTTTTCGAATGTATCGCAAAGGGTGCTGACGAAGGTATCCTTATCTCCGACAGAGCAGTAGGCGGTTCCGATACATGGGCTACTTCCAACACTTTGGAAGCTGCAATCAAGAAATGGGAAAAACTCAACGGTCCTGCAGACCTTATCTTCGCAGGTCGTCAGGCTATCGACGGAGATACCGCTCAGGTAGGTCCGCAGATCGCAGAAAAGTTAGACCTTCCTCAGGTTACATATGTTGAAGAATTCAAGATCGAAGATGACCTTCACAACATCACTGTTAAGAGACAGCTCGAAGACGGTTATGAACTCATCAAGATTCAGACTCCTTGCATGCTGACTGCTATCAAGGAACTCAACGAACCTAGATACATGAACATGGCAGGAATCTTCGGCGAAAAGGACATCAAGATTTGGAACGCTGCAGATATCGAAGTTGACCTTAACAAAGTAGGTCTGCTTGCTTCTCCGACAAACGTATTCAGATCATTCACACCTGCACCTAAGGCTCCTGGTCAGAAGGTAGAAGGCGATTCTGAAAACGAACAGGCTAAGAACTTACTGATTCAGCTTAAGGGTAAGCACATTATCTAATAAGGAGGAAGAAAAATGGCTGTAGAAATTTTAAAAGAGAAATGTATAGGCTGCGGACAGTGCTTTAAGTCCTGCCCATATGATGCCTTTGAATTTGAGCCTTATGATGGCAACAAATTAGGAAAGGTTGCAAAGATCAATGCAAAATGTTCCTCTTGTAACCAGTGCTTAACTGCTTGTAAGTTCGGCGCAATCAAAGAAAAGACAGACGATGCTGTTGTTGACCTTTCTGCATACAAGCACATTTGGGTATTTGCAGAACAGAGACAGGGCAAGATCCAGAATGTAGCTCTTGAACTTCTCGGTGAAGGTAAGAAGCTCGCTAAGGATATCAGCGATGATACTCAGATCTGTGCAGTTCTTATCGGTAACAACATCGATCACCTTGCTCAGGAATGTTTCGAATACGGTGCTGAAAAGGTTTACATGGTTCAGGACAAGTTACTCGAAAACTACACAACTGACGGATACACTAAGGTTATGAAGCAGTTAATCGACGAGTATAAGCCGGAAATCGTTCTTTACGGTGCAACTCACATCGGTCGTGACTTCGCTCCTCGTATTGCAGCAAGATGCAACACAGGTTTGACAGCTGACTGTACACACCTTGATGTTAAGGTTTCCAAGTACATCGAATTTGCTAAGGCAAACACTACTTTGGACACTTCCACATTAGACCCTAACGACCCGTCCACAGGCATCAAGCAGACTCGTCCTGCATTCGGCGGTAACCTCATGGCTACTATCGTTTGCCCTAAGACAAGACCTCAGATGTCCACAGTAAGACCTGGCGTAATGCAGAAACAGGAAAGACAGGTTGGAGCTACAGGTGAAATCGTAAACGTAACACCTGATATCAAGGCTTCCGACATCAGAATTGAAATCGCTGACATCGTTAAGTCCGCTAAGGAAATGGTATCCTTAACAGACGCTAAGATCATCTGCTCCGGCGGTCGTGGTCTTGGTGATGCTTCCGGTTTCGAGCTCATCAAAGAGTTTGCTGACAAGGTTGGCGGCGTTGTTGGTTCCTCCAGAGCAGCAGTTGATGCAGGTTGGATCGATCACTCCCACCAGGTAGGTCAGACAGGTACAACTGTTAAGCCTGAAATTTACTTTGCATGCGGTATCTCCGGTGCTATCCAGCACTTAGCAGGTATGCAGACTTCCAACTGCATCGTTGCTATCAACAAGGATCCGGATGCTCCTATCATGGAAATTGCTGACTACGCTATCGTTGGCGACCTTTACAAGGTAATTCCTGAAATCATCAAGGAATGGGATAACGCAGAAGCACTTTATGATGCAACTACAAAATAACGAATCTTCAAATCATATGACAGCGGTTTCTTTAAGAAACCGCTGTTTTTCGGCGTTGCCGTAAGGTGGATTCGATATAATTTTCTCCGCTTCGGTCGAAAATTATAGATGAATCTTCAAATCATATGACAGCGGTTTCTTCGGAAACCGCTTTTTTTGTGGGAAAGCTGAGTGTTTTTGAGCTGTTTTACGACTGAATGTCGGAGAAATAATTTTTAATAGGAAATTATTTGAAACTTTTGGGTGGTGTTCTGCATCAAATTATTGTAGAATAAAGCTCAAGAGGGGGATTTTTATGAAATTGACGAGGATATCGG
>CAZLTX010000023.1:9180-11788 GCA_964562555.1 uncultured Oscillospiraceae bacterium | reverse complement strand
TCTTTCCGAGTGCGATTTCTCCTACATCTGTCGACGGTCCGTCAGCGATAACCTCTCCCTCATCGATGTGTTCACCGTTCGAAACGATAGGTCTCTGGTTTATGCAGGTGCCCTGGTTGGAACGCTTGAATTTGAGAATCTTGTATACATCTCTTTCGTTATTGTCATCTCTGCGGATAATAATTGTGTCCGCATCGACGAATTCTACAGTTCCGGCAGCTTTTGCAAGTATAACAACTCCGGAGTCTCTGGCAGCCTTATATTCCATACCTGTTCCTACAATCGGAGCTTCCGTAACTAAAAGCGGCACTGCCTGACGCTGCATGTTGGAACCCATGAGGGCACGGTTAGCATCGTCGTTTTCAAGGAAAGGAATCATTGCCGTTGCAACGGAAACTACCTGCTTAGGCGAAACGTCCATGTAGTCGATCTGTTCTCTTGGCATAAGTGCGATTTCGCCGTGTTCACCTCTGGAGGCTACCTTTGCGTTAGCAAAGTGTCCGTCCTCGGTCAGCGGTTCGTTCGCCTGTGCCACGATCATCATTTCTTCTTCGTCTGCCGTTAAGTAGTGGATTTCGTCCGTTACTCTGTGTGTTTCTTTATCTACAACTCTGTACGGTGTTTCGATGAAGCCGTACTGATTGATTACGCCGTATGTGGTCAATGAACCGATCAAGCCGATGTTAGGACCTTCAGGTGTTTCGATAGGACACATTCTGCCGTAGTGAGAATGGTGTACATCTCGAACCTCGAATCCGGCTCTTTCTCTGGAAAGTCCGCCCGGTCCGAGTGCGGAAAGTCTTCTCTTATGCGTAAGCTCTGCCAGCGGGTTGTTCTGGTCCATAAACTGTGATAACTGCGAGCTGCCGAAGAATTCCTTGATAGCCGCCGTTACCGGTCTGATATTCATCAGTGCCTGCGGAGTCGTAACGTCGATGTCCTGTGTGGTCATTCTTTCCTTTACGACTCTTTCCATTCTGGCAAGACCGATTCTGAACTGGTTCTGAAGAAGCTCTCCGACAGTTCTCAGTCTTCTGTTGCCTAAATGGTCTATATCGTCAATTGTTCCGATGCCATAGTTGAGGTTAAGGATATAGCTGATAGACGCAATGATATCCTCAACGATTATATGCTTAGGCGAAAGATCGTTCTTTCTTTCGACCAGCATTTCTTTCAGTTCCTCTTCTGAGGACGCAGCCGCCAGTATCTCTTTCAGGACAGGATAAAATACCTTGTCAGCCACCTTGAGCTCGTTGATATCAAAATCAACATAGCATCTGAGGTCTACAAAGTTGTTACCTATGATTTTAGTAACCTGATCTTCCTTTTCCTTGTCGAGTGCATAAGCATAGATATACTCTACGCCCGCATTTTCGATTGCGAAAGCCAGAGTTCTGTCTATTTTCTGTCCTTTTTCCGCAAGGATTTCTCCTGTTTCAGGGTGAATTACATCTTCGGCTGCCACTACGCCTGCAATTCTGTTTGATAAACCAAGCTTTTTATTATATTTGTATCTGCCTACCTTTGCCAGATCATAACGCTTTGCATCGAAGAACAAAGAGTTAAACAACGCCTTGGCACTTTCAACCGTAGGCGGTTCTGCCGGTCTTAATTTTTTGTAAATTTCCTTAAGACCTTCTTCGTAATTCGAGGCTGTATCCTTTTCCAGGGTCTTCATAAGTCTCGGATCTTCTCCGAAAATGTCTATAATCTCCTGGTTGGTTCCAAAGCCGAGTGCTCTGAGCAGCGTGGTTACAGGCTGTTTTCTGGTACGATCGACTCTGACGGAAATAATTTCGTTGGAGTCTGTTTCGTATTCGAGCCATGCACCCCTGTTAGGTATGATGGTCGTTGAGAACAGCTTGTTGTTTGATTTATCAACAGTTACATCGTAGTACGGTCCCGGCGAACGAACGAGCTGTGTTACGACAACTCTTTCCGCTCCGTTGTAGATGAAAGTTCCCTTTTCGGTCATCAGCGGGAAATCTCCCATGAAAACTTCCTGTTCCTTCACCTCTCCGGTTTCCTTATTGATCAGTCTGACTTTGACTTTAAGCGGAGCTGCATATGTCACATCTCTCTCTTTACATTCCTCCTGCTCATATTTCGGAGCATCTGTAAGAGAATTGTCAATGAATTCTAAAATCAGGTTTCCCGCATAGTCTTTAATCGGAGAAATGTCTTCAAAAACTTCTCTCAGACCTTCGGTGATAAACCAGTTGTACGAATCTGTCTGAATCTGAATCAGATTAGGCATTTCGCAGACTTCATTGATCTTCGCAAATGTCATACGTTCTTTTCTACCTACTTGTATAGGTTTTGGCATCTTTATCACTCCTTATACTCATAAAACAAAATACTTTGTGTGGCAGTCTAATATTATATAATATCCGTGTCAAATAATCAAGCTTTATTTTGAAATTTTTAGAATTTTTACACACACATATTCGAAAAGCGGTCGCATATGCGACCGCTTTGCCGTTTGTGTTTTTTTAATCGAAGATTTCGAGGCTTACTACGCAGTCGTTTCATAGCCAATCGCCTATCGGCTCTTGGTGAAACTTTGCAGAAGTTCGCCTTAGCGAAATCGAAGATTTCGAGGCTTACT
>CAZLTX010000023.1:0-9080 GCA_964562555.1 uncultured Oscillospiraceae bacterium | reverse complement strand
TGGTGAAACTTTGCAGAAGTTCGCCTTAGCGAAATCGAAGATTTCGAGGCTTACTTCAATTATTTCAGAACTACTGTTGCTCCTACTTCTTCTAACTGAGCCTTAATAGCTTCTGCTTCTGCCTTTTCGATGCCTTCCTTGATGTTGGATGGAGCTCCGTCAACAACTTCCTTAGCTTCCTTGAGGCCAAGACCTGTTAACTCTCTAACAGCCTTAATAACTTTGATCTTTTCTGCACCTGCTGCTTCAAGAACTACTGTGAACTCAGTCTGTTCTTCTTCTGCTGCTGCACCTGCTGCACCTACTACAGCAACCGGAGCTGCTGCGGATACGCCGAATTCTTCTTCACAAGCTTTTACTAACTCATTTAATTCTAAAACTGTCATCGCTTTGATAGCTTCGATAATTTGTTCTTTATTCATTTTATTTTCTCCTTTACAAATTTTCTCTTTTTCGAGATTAAACTTACTATTTTATGCTGCCTTTTTCAGGCTGCTTTGATTATTCTGCTTTCGCGTCTGCGATTGCCTGGAATGTTCTGACAACTTTGCTGACAGGGGACTGAATGCTGCCCATGAACTTAGCAATGAGAACATCTCTTGACGGAATATCTGCAACTGCCTGAATGCCGTCTTTGTCCATGAACTTTCCTTCTACGACACCTGCTTTGAATTCCATCTTCTTGAAGTCTTTGATAACTTCGTTTAATACTCTTGCCGGAGCTGTAGCGTCGTCCTTGCTGATAGCAAGTGCACTCGGTCCGTCGAGAACTTCTGCAAGACCTTCGAATTCAGTTCCTGCGATTGCTCTCTTTACAAGTGTGTTCTTATATACGGTGTAATCTACGTTAGCCTCACGGAGCTTCTTTCTCATAGCATCTGCCTGAGCAACTGTGATTCCCATGTAGTCGATAACTACTGCGGACTGTGCACCGTCTAATTTTTCTTTAATTTCGTCGATAATGACTTGTTTAGCTTTTTGAGCTTCTACTGACATTGTCTGTTCTCCTTTCTTGCCTGTCCGCACGGGACAAGCAGAGTATGGTACTCCATAAAAAAACCTTGCTCTCCTTACGGATTACTCCATAGACAGGGCAAGGTCAATATTTTATATTGTACCTCGGCGGGAAATTAAGCTTTCGCACCCGCTGTCTACGGTTTTATTTCTTTGTAATGTGTTAATTCAGTTTCCGTTTGCTTGTATTTTGACTTGCAAAATCTTAGAACTGAATAAGTGCCGGATTAACCTTCACTCCCGGGCCCATTGTGGAAGCAACTGTTACGCTTCTCAGATACTGACCTTTAGCTGCAGCCGGCTTAGCCTTTACAACAGCTTCAAGCAGTGCATTGAAGTTTTCAGTGAGCTTTTCAGGTCCGAAGGAAACTTTTCCGATCGGTGTATGGATGATGTTTGTCTTGTCAAGTCTGTACTCAACTTTACCGGCTTTGATTTCCTGTAAAGCTTTTTCAACATCCATTGTAACTGTTCCTGATTTAGGGTTTGGCATTAAGCCCTTAGGTCCGAGGATCTTACCAAGACGACCTACAACACCCATCATGTCAGGTGTAGCAACTACTACATCGAAGTCAAACCAGTTTTCGGTCTGGATCTTCTGAGCCATTTCTTCAGCTCCTACATAATCTGCACCGGCAGCTTCTGCTTCCTGTGCCTTAGGTCCTTTAGCAAATACTAAAACCTTTTTTGTCTTGCCTGTTCCGTTCGGAAGAACGATAGCACCTCTAACCTGCTGGTCAGCGTGTCTTCCGTCAACACCAAGCTTGATGTGTACTTCAACTGTTTCGTCGAATTTTGCTTTCGAATTTTCAACAGCAATCTTCAAAGCTTCTTTAACTTCGAATAATTCAGCCTTGTTGTAAGCTGCAACTGCTGCTTTGTAATTTTTACCTCTCTTAGGCATGTTTACCTCCTTGTGGTACTAGCGACTTTCGTCTTCCACTCTCTATTAACCTTCAATAACGATTCCCATACTTCTTGCAGTACCCTTGATCATCTCTGTAGCTGCTTCAAGGCTTGCTGCATTTAAGTCAGGCATTTTAGTCTTAGCAATTTCTTCTGCCTGAGCCACTGTCAGAGTAGCAACCTTTTTCTTGTTAGGTTCTCCGGATGCTGCCGTAAGACCTGCGGCTTTTTTAAGAAGAACTGCTGCCGGCGGTGTCTTGGTTACGAATGTGAATGATCTGTCAGCATAAACTGTGATCACTACAGGAATAACCATACCCGGCTGATCTTGTGTTCTGGCATTAAACTGTTTGCAGAAATCCATGATGTTAACGCCCTTCTGACCTAAAGCCGGTCCAACCGGAGGTGCCGGAGTAGCATTTCCTGCTGCAATCTGGAGTTTAATATAGCCTTCTACTTTCTTTGCCATTTTCGTCTTCTCCTTTCTTTAGATTTTGTCCACCTGGCTGAATTCCAGTTCTACAGGTGTATCTCTACCGAACATGGAAACCTTAACCCGCAGTACCTGTTTTTCTTTGTTGATCTCTTCAACAACGCCCATAAAGCTTTCGAAGGGACCGCTGATAACCTTTACTGTTTCGCCGACTTCCACATCCAGGTCGATGTAAACTTTTTCGATTCCCATTCTTGCGACTTCTTCATCGGTGAGAGGAATCGGTTCGGAGCCATGACCTACGAAACCCGTGACGCCTTGCGTATTTCTGACAAGGTACCAAGACTCGTTGGTAACAATCATCTTTATAATTACATATGCCGGAAAGAGCTTCCGAGTTTTGATTTTACGCTGTCCGTCTTTAATTTCAACTCTGTCTTCTGTAGGCACAACGATGTCGATAATTAGGTCCTGCATTCCACGGTTCTCAACCATCTTTTCAATATTCACTTTTACTTTGTTTTCGTGACCTGAATAGGTATGGACAACATACCACTTGGCTTGGCCGTCACCTCTGATTCCTTCTCCCTCAAGCGGAGAAGCACCCTTGTTCTCAAAATCTGACATTCTCGTACCTTCTTTTCAATAGTTTAAGTAATAAATTAAGATTTTAAGCTTAGTTCAAAGTGATGTTCAAAACTGCCTTTAATGCAGCCAAAACGCCTGTGTCGATAAGCCAGAAGCCCAAAGCGAATACTGCACATGTAGCGATTACTACCGCTGTGTAGGAAATGGTTTCTTTCTTTGTAGGCCATACAACTTTTTTCATTTCAATCTTTACGGATTTGAAATATTCCTTAAAGCTTGCCCTTTTCTTTGTTCCTTCCTTATTAGTTGCCATAATTTTCTCTCCTTATTTAGTTTCCTTATGAAGAGTGTGCTTCTTGCAGAATCTGCAATACTTCATCATTTCGATACGATCCGGATCGTTCTTTTTGTTCTTCATCGTATTGTAGTTTCTCTGTTTGCATTCTGTACATGCTAACATTACTTTAACTCTCATGTTGATTGTCCTCCGTTTAACTCAAAATTCAGAGCCCTTTTTCAGAAGCTCTGTTGTACTTAATCATAAAGTTGCCTATTAATTATAAAACAGTGCTTTTTCAATGTCAAGATTGTTTTTTTCTTTTTCTGTATGATTTTATGTGTTTTTTCTGTGTTTTGCTACGCTTTAAGTGTCATTGCTCATTTTCTTTGCGTTTCGCCCCGATTACAGCTCCGAAGGGTCGTCTGCGGAAAGGTCTACAAGACCGTTTGCATTCGTCGCCGTATCAAAGGACTCCGGATTGTCGCTGACATTCGTGCGAATGTATATACCTGTGGCTGAGGCGTATACTGTACCCTCTTCATCAATTATCTCACCTGAGCTGAAATTTTTCCTGCCCTCTTTTTTGTCTATGCGTCCGTAGGCATACATCTTTTTTCCGACCGCAATCGGCAGGCAGTAGCGAACTGTCATTTCGCCCGTCACATATGAATTGACTCTTATGCCGTCCTCGCCGTATTCCGAATTGCATCTTCCCATGACCTCGTCGAGAATCGCCGCCGATAAACCGCCGTGCATGATGTTGTCGTGTCCTTCGTGTATGTGCTCTGCCGTAAACACCGTTGCAAGCTCGCCGTCCTCAAGCTCATAAAATTCACAGCCCAGTGAAGCGGGATTTTCTCTGCCGCAGACTATGCCGTTTTTTGAACGCGGCTGCTTGCCGATTGTTTTTTTCTTTATACGATTAATTTTCTGCAATTTCATTCTGTCCGTCTCCGTTTTCTGCGAGTGCCGTACCGCTTGCGGTTCTCACAATTTCATCTATCGCTTTCATCTCAAGCTCGGGTATCGCATCTACGGTGCTGGCATTAAAGCCGAGCGAGTAGCAATACTCCGAATTGTTGTTTCCCTTGATTGCCTGCTTGGAAATTTTCCAGCTCGGCATTTTATCTATCTGCATTTTCACGATTGCTGCCATCTCGTCCGTCGTCATATTTGTCGAAAGATTGTCCTTGACAGCTTCGAGCAGTGAGGTATACTTCGTCAAAATCGTCGTGCTCTGCGTGCATTTTTTGATTATGGCTTCCATTACCTGCTGCTGGTTTTCGTTTCTCGCCATGTCGCCTTCCATGAACGAGTGTCTTTCTCGGCAAAAAGCCAGTGCTTGTTTGCCGTTCACCTGATTCGTGCCCTTCACGAAATGCAGTCCGTTAAGCTCAGGCATGCCTTTCATTCCCGAGGTGTAAAAATCTCTGTCCGATTCAATTTCAATGCCGCCTATCGCATCGACAAGCTTCATTACGGTGCTGTAGTTCACACGAAGATAATAATTGATTTCTATTCCGAGCTGCTTTTCTATAGCAGCAACGCTTTCCTGTATGCCGTACAGGCTGGAATGTGTCAGCTTGTCCATTTCGCCCTTGCTCGGCAGCTCTACATAATAATCTCTCGGAATCGAGGTGAGCAGCACCTCGTTTGTCACAGGATTTACTGTTGCCAGCATATTTACATCGGTTCTGTTCGGAATGTCTATCGAACCCTCCATGTCTGAGCCGCTTATATATATATTGTAGGATTCCTTGGTCACATCGACTGCCGAGGTTGCCTCTTCCGTTTCAATCGGTACGGATACGGTGTGCAAAATTTTGGTGCTTTCTGCGATATTCAGCTGAATTATATCCTCTTCGCTGCTGTTCTTCATGCTCTCATATGATGCTGCACTGATGAAAGCCGCAGGATATTCGTCCGCAGCAAGCTGTTTGAGTGCATCCTTAGGCAGTGCCGCCGTATAGGCATACTCCACCTGCACGCTTTCCTTGAGCATACTTTTCGCCTCGGAGTATATCAAATCATGTGACATATATGTAGCCAGCATTTGTCCCGAAAGGCCGCTGACATCTTCATACGCCGCATCAGCCTTTACGACTACATAGTAATCCTCCTTCGCCTGTGCGACCTGTGTGATATTGCCGAGGAAATTCAGCGTGTCAGCAAGGTAATATGTGCCGACTCCGAAAACTCCTATCAACAGCACCGCTACCACCGTAGCTCCGATTTTCCGACCTCTTTTGCCGTTTATGCTGAACATCACGGGAACTATGAATATCGAGGCAAGCAGCAAAATCGCTACTCCGCCGTAAAAATACTTCGCAGGCAGAACATCAAGCCACCAAAGCAATCCGACAAATGCCGCCGCCAAAATTACATATATAATCGCTGCCGCTCTGAAAAAAGCCAGCCCCTTGCCTCTTCTCGCAGCACGCTTTTCTGCCTCAAGCTGTGCCAAAATTTCCTTTTGTCTTTCGCTTCTCATAAAATACCTCGAATCCTTGTACTCTTTATTTTGATATATTTTACCTATAAATTGCTGTGTCCACGAAATATCATTATACCTTTTTTTCCGTGCGATGGCAAGAGCTTATATCATTTACAAGGCATTTGACAAGGCATTTACAAATGCTTTCGTCGGTGATATAATCTTATATTATTGTTTTGAGGTGAATCGTGTATGAAAAAATTTGCTGTTTTTGCTCCGCTGATTGCGGGTGCGTGCTGGGGTGCTTCGGGGATTTTCGTGAGAACGCTTTCGGCTGCCGGCTTTTCAAATATAAGCGTAATGTTTTCCAGGGCGATAGTCGGAACTCTGCTGCTTTTTTTGTTTTTGCTCGTCTATGACAGAAATCTGCTCAAAATCAAGCTAAGGGATATTCCGATTTTCATTTCGCTGTCAATCAACGGATATCTTTTGATGAATGCATGTTATAATATCACGGTCGGTGAGCTCACGCTTTCGCTGGCTTCGATTTTGCTTGGACTTTGCCCTATTTTTGTCCTATTTTTCGGTGCGATTTTTTTCCGTGAAAAAATCACGCTTGTCAAGGTAGCCTGTATGCTTGCGGCACTGACAGGCTGTGCTCTTATCGCAGGCATATTCGACAGCGGCTCTGAGGTCGCATGGAGTGTGCTCGGCATCGCTACAGGACTCGGCTCGGCTTTTTTCAACGCCATCTATACGCTCAACTCCAAACAGCTTACCGACAAGAGCTACCACGCACTTACCATCAACCTGTACGCTTTCCTTGTCACCTCGGTCGTCCTGGCACCGTTTGCGGACTGGGGAACGATGATTACTTATGTCACTGACAGTCCTGCGAGGGGCATCGGTGTCTATTTGGCTCAAACCTTGATAACCTCTCTGGTACCCAACTATATGTACACAGTCGGCATCAAGCACATCGATTCGGGCAAAGCCTCGATACTCTCCTGCGGTGCAGAGCCTACTTCGGCTATGATACTCGGAATAATCGTCTACAGCGAAATTCCGACCGCCCTCGGACTTCTCGGAATGGTCATAACCATAGGGGCACTGTATTTCCTGACGAAAAGTGAGCAAAATGCTCAGGACGATGCCTGCATACCGTCGGCATAATTTGGCAGTTTGGCGGTTTGGCAGTTTGACATTTCGATAATTTGTATAAATCCTTTATACAATAAAACAGGCACAGAGCTTAATCGTTCTGTGCCTCGTCTTTTTATATGGAATTTTAATTGAAACTTAGAAGCTTGAGTTTCAAAGCTTTGTGACTCCCGATTAAATGAAAGTAAGCAGCTCGCCGACTTCTTTTCTAGGCGGTGCAGCCGTTTCTTTTTCCGGCAAAAACCCGATAGGTATGATAGCTCCTACCTGCTGTCCCTCAGGTATTTCAACTACTTTCTTGATTTCATCGTCATCGAAGTATCCCAAGATAACACTTCCAAGTCCCTTTTCGTATGCAGCGAGGCAGAAAGTCTGTGCCGCTATACCTGCATCAAAGGTCTGCCAGCGATCGCCCTTAGGCGTGGAAAATGTTCCGTCCTTTTCAAAACCCGAACGACCCTCCACAATCGTCAAAAGAACAACCGCAGGTGCTTTCGCAATCGTTTTAATGTTAAAATCAAAGCCGAAGGTGCACTTTTCGTTCGCAAGTGCCTCAATCTTTTCTTTATCGTCAATCACAATATATCTTGCCGTCTGTGTGTTTTTCCATGACGGTGCGAATCTTGCAACTTCCACAATCTCTTCAATCAGCTCTCTCGGAACCGCTTTTTCCTGAAATCTTCTGATACTTCTTCTTTCCTTGATGCCTGCAACTAAATCCATTCCTGTCCTCCTAACTCATCACAGCCCTTATCGGCTGAATGACTGCCTGAAATTTTTATGACAAAATTATATTACGCCCGCTGCCGCTTGTCAACGCAGCTGTTTCGATTTAATGACTTTTTCGAAAGCTTGTTTTAATCTGCATTTTCCGACTACGACAGCTGTGCCATATATCTCAGCGTTCTGATAAGCTGACAGGTATAGCTCATTTCGTTATCATACCATGCCACTATACGAACCTCGAAAATATGCGTGCCGCACTGCTGTGCGAGCGTCTGTGTCGCATCAAAGAGCGAACCGTAGCTCATTCCTATAATATCCGAGCTCACAAGCTCTTCCTCTGTATAGCCGAAGGATTCGTTTGCTGCGGCTTTCATCGCTGCGTTAATGCCCTCGACCGACACCGTGTCTGTCATATCCTTCAAGGTGGCATCGAGTATGGTAATCGAACCTGTCGGAACAGGTACGCGCTGTGCGGAGCCTATAAGCTTGCCGTCAAGCTCCGGTATTACCAGTCCGATTGCTTTAGCTGCACCTGTTGAATTCGGTACGATGTTTATCGCTCCCGCTCTTGCTCTTCTGAGGTCGCCTTTTCTGTGCGGTCCGTCGAGCAGCATTTGGTCGCCTGTATACGCATGTATCGTGGTCATAAATCCCGTTCTCAGCTCTCTGTAATCATTGAGGACTTTCGCCATCGGTGCGAGGCAGTTCGTCGTGCAGGAGGCTCCGGAAACAATCGTATCCTCCTTACGCAGGGTTTCGTGATTTACACCGTAAACGATAGTCGGCAGGTCATTTCCCGCAGGTGCCGAGATCAGTACCCTTTTTGCCCCCGCATCGATATGTGCCTGCGATTTTGCCTTGGAGGTATAAAAGCCCGTACATTCCAGCACTATATCTATGTCTAATTCTTTCCACGGCAGATTATGTGCGTCTGCCTCTTTATAAATCGTAATACGTTTTCCGTCAACGCTTATCGATGACTCGTCCCACAGCACCTCGTGACCTCTAAACGCACCCTGCGAGCTGTCATATTTCAGAAGATGTGCAAGCATCTTAGGCTCTGTCAGGTCGTTGATAGCTGCCACATCAATTTCGGGATCGTTCAAAAGCTGCCTGAAAGCCAGTCTGCCGATTCGACCGAAGCCGTTAATTGCAAGTCTGATCATATTATTTCCTCCTGTCTGTAAATTTTCCTGTTTATTATAATATACTTGATTTTTCGAAAGGATACAATGCCTTTTTGCAAATGCAGGATTCCCCGTTCTCCTCGGTGCATTCGCAATTCCTCGATTGGTCGGAGTAGAACCCCGACCCTACAATGGTAATTGGTGTCGCCCCGATACGCTGTGGATGCGGGGCTCTGTTCCGCATGTTTATCCATCAAAAAGGCTCCCTTGTGTAAAGGGAGCCCTCTTACCAGAATGCGGTTTAACACACATCACAAAAGCGACCCCGATTGGGGTCGCTTATATGCTTTATCTTATTTATAATGACGCAGGAAATTTTTCGTTATGCAAGACGCACGGTGCGAAACGAAG
>CAZLTX010000022.1:0-11917 GCA_964562555.1 uncultured Oscillospiraceae bacterium | reverse complement strand
GCGGCAGTGTCTTCATGGTATTTGCGGCAATTTACGCACACGGCTGGCAGCCGTATCAGGCAGCCGCAGAAGCAGGCGGCTTCGCCTGCCCTATCATATTCTATCTGATAATTTTCGCAGTTGTAACAATTGTCGGACTGCGTTTATACAAGGGTACGAAAAACAAATAAACTGTTTTACCGTACGGAGCTGCGGTAAAAAGCAGAGCTAATATGATTAAAGATTAAATGAGTGTCGAAATCGGAAATAAGCGAGATTTCGGCACTCTTTTTTATGGGCATTCTGAATATATTTTTTGAAATTGTATGGATTATATGATATACTGTAATCGGATTTGAATTAAAAAGCAGGAGGGTATGGAATATGAGATTTCGAAGATTACTTGCATTTTGCATTGCGGCAGTATTATGCATTACGATAATACCTGCTGAAGTATTTGCGGATACGGAAGAACCGGAAGTCATCTTTCCGACGCAGGAAGAGATAGTAAGTTATGCACAAGCTCATCCTACCGGTGATACATATTTCGACAGCAAAGGAAATATGCTGAAAGAATACAGCATCAGCTACGAAGAGAAGCCTAAGACCACAGCGGCATACAAAACGGGAGAGCTTGCTATTGACGAACAGGTTGCGGCTTTGAATACGATAAGACTTATACGATATATTGCAGGACTTTCGGAAACCGTGTACCTGTTCGATCCTTATATGAAGAGGGCACAAGCAGCGGCATTGGTTAACTATGTGAACGGAAAGGCGTCACACAGCCCTGCGATACCTCCGGGGATGGATAAGGAAACTGCTGCTTCGGCATTGTTGGGTGCTGAAAATTCAAATATAGACAGGACATCATGGAAGAATAACAGCCTAAAATCGTCAATACTTTATGCATGGATGTATGACAGCGACACTGCGAACCTCAAAACACTCGGACATCGCAGATGGATATTGAATCCGTCGCTGGTGATGACGGGTTTTGGTTCAGTGACAGGCTCCAAAGGCACAGTAAACACCATGTATATACGCAATGAGGGCGGCACGCAGGAGAATGTTAAAGGCATATGTTGGCCTGCAAAGAACACACCGACATCTTTTTTTGACCCGGCTTCGGCATGGAGTATTTCTCTCGGTGAAAAGATAGATACAAGCAGTGTGGTGGTTTCATTGGTGAGAACGAGAGATTATAAGGTGTGGACTTTCAGCTCGGCATCCGCAGACGGAAACTTCTACGTGGATAATCGGAATTACGGCGAGGAAGGCTGCATAATTTTTAAGCCTAAAAATGTCGGAACGATTTTAAACGGAGACAAATTCCTGGTATACATATTGTATAATGACAAAACCATAAGCTATGACGTTAATTTCTTTGACCTTGAGCACTTTTATTCACCGGAGAAATCTTCTATTATAAGTGTGAGCATCAGTCCGGCAGATAAACCCGCCATTGAATGGAAGCAGATAAAAAATGCAGAATCGTATGATTTGTACCGCAAAGCAAAGGGCGGAACATGGAAGCTTTTGGCGGACGATTTGGATGAACCGTATTTTGATGACGCTACGGCTGCGTCGGGTGTAAAATACTATTATCGTGTAGTTGCGAAACGAAGTATAGGCCAAACAGTGTACGAAAGCGAGCCATCAGCATCAAAAAGCATTACAATGAAGCTTTCAAAGACAAGTTTAAGCTCATTGAAATCATCAGCATCAGGTATAAACAGGATTACGTGGAAAAGTGTCAGAAAAGCAAGCGGATATAAGGTCTATCGCAGAATAAGCGGTACCGGCAAATGGACACTTATAAAGACCACTAAATCACAGTCATATACGGACACAAAGGCAATCAGCGGTGTAAAGTATGACTATAGGGTACGGGCATACAGAACGTGTTATGGCAATACCGTATACGGAAGCTACTCATCGTTGAAGTCCGTTAAAACGAAGTAAGCATAATCACGATAAAATATGTCAAAATGATTAAACATTATACTTAAAATGCTCTTCATCCTCCGGCAGTATCAGCTCACGCTTGCTGTCTGCCTCGGTAATCGGTCTTACGGCTCTGCATGGATTGCCGTATGCCAGGTATCCGGCGGGAATGTCCTTGGTTACGACGCTTCCGGCTCCGATAACTGCATTGTCGCCGATATGTACGCCGTCTATAATCACGGTATTGCAGGCGATCCAAACATTGTTGCCGATGCTGACACCTTCGGCGAACTCAGCCATGGTTGTCTTGCCCTCTGCGTCTGCTCCCATACGCTCGGAGGCGATCAGAGGGTGGTTTGTAGCCATTATCGACACATTTGGTCCGATAGCCACATTGTTACCGATGTGTACGGCAGCATCGTCCATGACTGTCAGATTAAAGTTTGCGAAAAAGTTTTCTCCTATGAAGGTATGACTGCCGTAATTAAACTGAACGGGTCCCTGGAAGTAGCAGGTTTTGCCGACAGCTCCGAGAATATTGCGAATGAGCTGCTGGCGGTCGGGGTCGTACTCGTCGGTCATGTTGAATATGCGGCATGCCTCATGTGCCGTATGCTTGATATCCTTTAATTCCTGCTTGCGTGGGTCGAACATTTTGCCCGCAAAGATTTTTTCTTCCTCTTTCATTTTTACTCCCTTCGACGGGCGAATACGCAGCTTCGCCCCTGCACCATGACAGGCGAACACATAGCTTCGCCGCTGTTATTTTTTCATTATATCCCTGCTGCCCGGCTTTGGCAGGCTCCATCTGTAATGAGAGGCGAGCAGGCGTATTATCACGGTTAAAATCGCTCCGGAAAGCATGGCTATGTACGGAGGCGTGTACGGTCTGAGTATGCAGAAAAGCAGTCCGCCTGCGATTGCAGCCGTCGCATAGATGTGCTTTATAAATATGTAAGGCGTTTCGCCAGCCATGACATCACGCAGCAGACCGCCGCCGACTCCGGTTATTACACCTACGAAAACCGCCAAAAATACGGTAGGCTCGTCGGAAACGTCGAAGGCACGCATTGCACCCGAAACAGTGAAAATGCCAAGCCCGATCGAATCCGCCCAAAGCATGATGGCAGAGCTTCTTTCGAGAAAGTAACGCACCTGCGGTATGAAAACCACGAGGCAGGTAAGAATTGCGGTTATCGCATAGATAGGATTCGAGAACATTGCGGGAGGCGTAGCACCCAGGATGATGTCACGAATGATACCGCCGCCGACCGCAACAGTAAGTGCCAGCACGAAGGCTCCGAAAATATCCATATTTTTGCGAATTGCCGTCATTGCACCGGAAACCGCAAACGCCGCCGCACCGATAAGCTCAAGCACGAGAATAAAAACGTCCATATCAAATTCCTTTTTGTTTCCTTTATATGATATTTATATGATACTGATTTTTTTGAGCGAAAGATTGTATTTACGCTTAAAAAGTGATAAGATTGTTTTTCCGAGAAAATTGTACCCCAGAGGGAGTATAAAGTCAACGAAAATCCGCATAAATGCGGGATTGCGGAAGATCCGGGCGAGTACGAAGGGCTTTTCTTAAGAAATAACGAAAGCCGACAAAGCTTGAAATTTCAACGCTTTGCAGGAATGTTTGTTAAAAGAACCAAAAAAGATTAAAAAAATGATGAAAAAACACAAAAAACCTGTTGACATTCTTCGCAGCATGTGGTAATATTCATATATCACTTAAGGAAAGGAGAAAACACGATGAACTTTATGGCAGTCATTATCAACATTATACTCATTAGCATTATTCTACTCGTCCTTGTCATTATGGGGCTTATCGTAAATAGTGCTTATTGCGTTGCGGGTAATGAACAGAGTTCAAACGGTTTTTCCGAAAGATTTACTTTTTCTCATAGTTAAGGGAATGTAAAGAAATCGAACCCTAAGAAGAACTTACAGCCTGCAGGCAATGAGCCGGCAGGCTTTTTTGTTGCCGATGGCACAAGCGGACGAGAATGAAATGCGGGATTAAATATTAAGTATTCTTTCATTCGAAATCCGAACCAAACCAAATTAAAAAAGAAAAAAACGGAGGAAACCAAAATGAAAATGAAAAACTTTATGAAGAAATTTGCAGCTGTCTCTATGGCAGTCGTTATGACAGTAGCTTTCGCAGCTTGCGGCGGCGGTGAAGATGCAGGAAATGCTGACGGTGCAGCTAAATTCGTAATCGGCGGTATCGGACCTACAACAGGTGATGCAGCGGTTTACGGTCAGGGCGTTAAGAACGCTGCTGAAATGGCAGCCGAAGAAATCAACGCAGCAGGCGGCATCAACGGCTATCAGGTTGAATTCAAATGGCAGGACGACGTACACGATGCAGAAAAATCAGTTAACGCTTACAACGCATTGAAAGACGACGGAATGCAGATGTTAATGGGTACAGTTACTTCCGGTCCTTGCACAGCAGTTGTAGCACTTTCCGCAGAAGATAATATGTTCCAGCTTACACCGTCCGGTTCCGCAGTTGAATCAATCCAGGGCGACAACGCATTCAGAGTATGCTTCTCCGACCCTAACCAGGGCGTAGGTACTGCTGACTACTTCGCAGAAAACTTTGCAGACGCAAAGATCGGTGTAGTTTACAACTCATCTGATGTATACTCCAACGGTATCTTCAATACCTTCAAGAAAGAAGCAGCAGCTAAGAACTTAAACGTAGTAGCAACAGAAGCTTTCACTAAGGACTCCGCACAGGACTTCACAGTACAGATCCAGAAGATGAAAGAAGCAGACGCAGACTTAGTATTCTTACCGTTCTACGCACAGGAAGCTTCCCTGTTCTTAACTCAGGCAGATAAGGCAGGCTTAGATGTACAGTTCTTCGGTTGTGACGGTCTTGACGGCGTAATCCAGCAGTTAGGCGACAACGCAGCTTTAGCAGAAGGCGTAATGCTCCTGACACCGTTCGCAGCAGACTCCGAGGATGAACACTCCAAGGCATTCACAGAAGCATACATGGCTAAGTACAACAACGAAGTTCCTACACAGTTCGCAGCAGACGCTTACGATGCAATGTACATCATCAAGATGGCAGCAGAAAAAGCAGGCTTAACTCCTGACATGAGCGTTTCCGATATCTGCGATGCTATGAAGACAGCTATGACAGAAATCGAATTCACAGGTGCTACAGGCACAATGACTTGGGAAGCTGACGGCGAACCTAACAAGAGCCCGATGGCAGTAGTTATCAAGGACGGCGTATACACAGCAATGTAATTGATACAAAAAAGAAAACCAATTTCAACAATTTTCAACAAGCTCTATAAATAAAGTATAAAACAAATTGCAAATGGTCGGGGATCGGTTTGGCATCGGTCCCCGGTCAAAATTCTGTTAAGAGGTAATTTTTATGAATTTTTTATCGTATTTGATCAGTGGTCTCAGCCTGGGAAGCGTGTACGCACTGATCGCACTTGGGTATACAATGGTATACGGAATCGCAAAGATGCTGAACTTCGCACACGGTGATGTTATCATGATTGGCGGGTTTGTCATCTTTACGGCATTTTCCACAATGAATACTTCACCGGTAATTGCGATTATTGCCGCTGTTATAGTATGTACGATACTCGGAGTATCAATTGAAAAAATCGCATATAAGCCACTGAGAAACGCTTCTCCGCTCGCAGTTCTGATCACAGCAATAGGTGTCAGCTACTTCCTGCAGAATGTAGCACTGCTGATCTTCGGCTCAGCCTCCAAAAACTTCCCTGATGTACTTCAGGTAGGAGATTTAGAGCTTGCAGAGGGTCTGACGGTTTCCGGAGAAACGGTTATCACAATTGCGGCAACTATCGTAATCATGGTAGGTCTGACCGTATTTATCAACCACACCAGAATCGGTGCTGCCATGCAGGCAGTTTCCGAGGACAGGGGAGCGGCACAGCTTATGGGCGTTAACGTAAACAGCACCATCAGCGTGACCTTCGCTATCGGCTCTGCACTCGCAGCGATTGCAAGCCTTTTGCTCTGCTCATCATATCCGCTGATCGGACCTTACACAGGTGCAATGCCGGGTATCAAGGCGTTCGTAGCTGCTGTATTCGGCGGTATCGGCTCAATTCCGGGAGCAATGATAGGCGGAATTTTGCTCGGGGTTATCGAGAACCTGAGCAAGGCATATATCTCAACTCAGCTTTCCGATGCAATAGTATTCGGCGTGCTGATAGTCGTTCTTCTCGTAAAACCGACAGGCATCCTGGGTAAACCGATGCGTGAGAAAGTGTAGGTGGGCGGCATGAAGAAAATGACAACAAACTTAAACAAGACAGCAAAACAGAATATGATTACATATGCCATCGTGGCAGCATGCTTTGTGTTCTGTGTTATATACAGCGGACTTCCGGGGGCTTCCAGCCTGATAAAGGGACTGTTCGTACCTATTTGTGCATATGTTATAATGGCTATTTCGCTTAACCTGACGGTAGGTATACTGGGCGAGCTGAGCCTCGGACATGCGGGCTTTATGTGTATAGGAGCTTTCGTGGGCAGCACCTTCAGTATGCTGACTCAAGATGTTATCACCTCGGTATGGCTTCGTTTCCCTATAGCTATACTGCTCGGCGGAGCTGCTGCAGCGGTAGCGGGAATACTGATAGGAATACCTGTACTCAGGCTCAGAGGCGACTATCTTGCTATCGTAACACTTGCATTCGGTGAAATCATCAAGAACCTTGTGAACAATATCTACCTCATCAAAGACGTAAACGGTCTGCATTTCGCACTCGGTGTAGATGCGTTCAACAAAATGGAAGTCGATGATATGACATCGGAAAACATCATCAACGGAGCTATGGGTATAGCCGGTGCTCCTCGTGATTCAAACTATATAGTAGGCTTTATACTCATTGCGATAACGCTGGTTATCATACTCAATCTGGTACATTCGAGAACCGGCAGAGCCATCATGGCTATCCGTGACAACAGAATAGCAGCGGAATCCGTAGGCGTAAACATCACCAAGTATAAGCTGATAGCCTTCTCGATTTCCGCAGCATTCGCAGGAGTGGCAGGCGTACTTTACGGACACAATTTGGCAAGCCTTGTAGCGGTTAAGTTCGACTACAACCTTTCGATTTTGGTTCTGGTATTCGTGGTACTCGGCGGAATCGGAAGCATGAGAGGCTCCATCATCGCAGCGATAATCCTGACGGCATTGCCTGAGCTGCTCAGAGGCTCCTTCAGCGATTACAGAATGCTTATCTATGCGGTACTGCTTATCGTTATGATGATTGCAAACAACAATGAAAATATGAAGATGCATATAGACAGATTCAAATCACATCTGCACATCGGCGGCAAGGGCAAAAAAGCAGCCGAATCGCAGCAGGAACAGGAGGTGGGTGCATGACAGCTATGCTCGAAACGAAAAATTTAGGAATATCCTTCGGCGGTCTTAAAGCTGTTGACGAGCTCACTATGACCATCGAAAAAGGCCAGCTTTACGGACTTATCGGTCCTAACGGAGCAGGTAAAACCACAGCCTTCAACCTTTTGACAGGTGTATATAAGCCGACAGAGGGAAACTTTTTCCTCGACGGTGAAAAGCTCACGGGAGCAAGCACGATTGAAATAAACAAAAAAGGAATAGCGAGAACCTTCCAAAACATCAGACTGTTCAAGCAGCTTTCGGTACTTGACAATGTTAAGCTCGGACTGCATAATGATTATGGATACTCTACGCTGAGCGGTATTTTCCGCCTGCCGTCGTATCATCGCACGGAAAAGCAGATGAATGAGAAGGCTGAATCCCTGCTTGAGGTTTTCGGACTTGCTGACGAAAAGGATTATCTTTCATCGAACCTGCCTTATGGTAAGCAGAGAAAACTCGAAATCGCAAGAGCACTGGCGACCTCGCCTAAGCTGCTTCTGCTCGACGAGCCTGCTGCGGGCATGAACCCTAACGAAACGCAGGAATTGATGGATACCATCGAGTTTGTGAGAGAAAAGTTTGACATGACGGTGCTTTTGATAGAGCACGACATGAGATTGGTAGCCGGTATATGCGAGGAACTGACGGTTCTGAACTTCGGTACTGTTTTGGCACAAGGCAAGACAAGCGACGTTCTGAATAACCCTGAGGTTATCAAGGCATATTTGGGCGATTAAGGAGGGCGACATTATGGCAATGTTAGAAATAAGAGACTTAGAAGTAAATTATGGTGCCATCAACGCTATCAAAAAAATCTCATTTGATGTAAACGAGGGCGAGGTTATAGCACTTATCGGTGCGAACGGTGCAGGCAAGACAACCACACTGCATACGATAACCGGACTGTTGAAAGCAAAGTCGGGAAGCGTTATGTTCGAGGGCAAGGAGCTTACCAAAATGCCTCCGCACAAGATCGTTTCCATGGGTATGGCACATGTACCTGAGGGCAGAAGAATATTCCAGCAGCTTTCCGTATTCAAAAACCTTGATTTGGGTGCTTACACCCGCAAGGATAAGCAGGAATACGAAAGAAATCTTGCGATGGTATACGAAAAGTTCCCACGTCTGGAGGAAAGAAAAAATCAGATAGCGGGTACTTTATCGGGCGGCGAGCAGCAGATGCTGGCTATGGGCAGAGCACTCATGTCAAGTCCTAAAATCATTCTGATGGACGAACCGTCCATGGGTCTGTCCCCATTGTTCGTCGGTGAGGTTTTCAAAATCATCGAAGAGATAAAGAAAAGCGGTACGACCGTTTTGCTCGTTGAGCAGAATGCGAAAAAGGCACTTGAAGTTGCGGACAGGGCATATGTACTTGAAACCGGAAAGATAGTTCTCAGCGGAGATGCAAAGGATTTGATGAATAACGATGCAGTCAAGAAAGCTTACTTGGGAGAGTAGCGATAACCGAAAACGGAGATAGGAGAATTGTATGGAGAAATTTGTAATTACAATTGCCCGTGAATACGGAAGCGGCGGCAGAGGAATTGCACACAGACTCGCTGAGGCACTAAACGTGCGTTATTATGATAAAGAGCTTATCCGCATGGCTTCAGAGGACAGCGGTATCAGTGAGGCACTTTTTAACCTTACAGATGAAAAGCTCGAGGACAAATTCCTCAAAAAACACGGAATCAATAAAGGTTCCCTCGTTTCCCAGCCGCAGCCCGACAGACTGACGAAGGAGGAGCTGTTCAAATTCCAGTCTGAAATCATAAAGAGAGTTGCCGATCAGGACGAATCCTGTATCATCATAGGAAGATGCGGACAGTATATACTCAGAGACAGACCTGATTTGGTTCGTGTGTTCATTCATGCGAACGACGATTACTGCGTGGAAAAGCTTATGAAACGCTACGGAATCGACAAGGAAGAGGCAACGGCACTCCGCATTAAGACCGACAAGGGTCGTGCGGAATATCACAAGCACTATACGGGAACCGATTGGTTTGATGTGCGTAACTACGATTTGTCGCTGGATACGGCGGTGCTTTCGCAGGAGGAATGCATACAGATCATCACGGACTATATTAAAGCAAGATAAGCTTCGAAGCTGCCGCAGCGGTATACTTCGGTCGCCGGCGGTCCTCGAAGCCTTCCAAAATACATAAAAATTACTGAAAAATATCAGAAAAGCCCTGAAAGGAAATCCCGCCTTTCGGGGTTTTTGCCGTATAAGAGGGCTTTGAAAAAATTTTAGAATTATTTATGAATTTTTTGAAAAAAGGTCTTGACAGTTGAGCATATATTCAACTATAATATAGACAACAGTTGAAGAAATATTCAACTGTCGCAGCAATAAAGCCTAAGAGCAAAAAGGCAGAAGCTAAAAGGGTAAAAGGCAAAAGGCGAGTGCCGAGAGCAAAAAAGGCAAAAATTTTATAACAGCGGAGGTATGAGATGAAAAAGACTTATTTACTTGAAGGACTTGATTGTGCAAACTGTGCGGCAGAGGTCGAGAGAAATGTGGCAAAGCTTGACGGAGTAAACAGTGCGTCGGTGAATTTTCTGACACTTAAGATGGTACTCGATGTTGAAGAGGAGGGCTTTGCGGAAACCTATAAGAAGATAGAAAAGACGGTTAAAAAGACCGAGCCTGATGTAGTGATAAAGGAACTGTAAGAGAGTGCGAAGATGAAAAAGAGATTGGTAGGTTTGGGGACAGGTGCAGCTCTGTTTGCGGCAGCGGTTTTGATTTCGCAGCTTTTGCTCGGAGCGGAGTCGATAAATGAAAATACACAGGAGCTTCTGAGCTTTGTGCTTTATTTGGCGGCATATATTGCGGCAGGCTATAAGGTGCTGCGTAAGGCGGCGAGGAACATCAAACGAGGCAAGGTGTTCGATGAAAACTTTTTGATGGCAGTCGCTTCGCTCGGTGCACTTGCGATAGGAGAGTATCCGGAGGCGATCGCAGTAATGCTCTTTTATCAGGTCGGGGAGCTTTTCGAGGATTATGCGGTCGGAAAGTCCAGAAGCTCGATAAGCGAGCTGATGAATATCCGACCCGATTACGCCAATCTGAAAACGAGTGACGGCAGCACACGCAAGGTGGATCCCGAGGAGGTCAAGCTCGGAGATATAATCGTCGTGAGAGCCGGAGAAAAAATTCCTTTGGACGGAACGGTGATAAGCGGCTCCACTATGCTCGACACGGCGGCACTGACGGGAGAATCGCTTCCGAGAGGTGCAGAGCCGGGAGATGAGGTGCTCAGCGGCTGCATCAACCAAAGCGGTCTGATCGAGATAAAGGTGACTAAGCTATTCGGCGAATCGACGGTGAGCAGGATACTCGAGCTGGTGGAAAATGCGACAAGTCAGAAAGCAAAGATGGAAAACTTCATCACAAGATTTGCCGCCGTATACACACCGGCGGTCGTGGGAGCTGCCCTATGTCTGGCATTGATTCCGCCGCTGCTGATAGGCAGCGGAGTGCTTGGCAGCTATGCGGGCTTTTCGGCAGAGCTGTTTAAGGATTGGCTTTACAGAGCACTGAACTTTCTCGTCGTTTCGTGTCCGTGTGCACTCGTGATTTCGGTGCCGCTCAGCTTTTTCGGGGGTATAGGAGCAGCATCTAAGGTCGGACTTTTGGTTAAGGGAAGCAATTATCTTGAGGCTGCGGCACATACGGAAACAGTCGTGATGGATAAGACGGGAACTTTGACCGAGGGCGTTTTCATGGTCGAGGAAATCAAGAGCTGCGGCAGACTGAGCGATGACGAGCTGCTGAAATATGCGGCATATGCCGAGGCAAACTCAACTCACCCGATTTCGCTTTCACTCAGAGAGGCTTATGAGGAAAAAACAGGGGAAAAGATCGAAATATCGCAGATAAGCGATGTAAGCGAAACGGCAGGCTGCGGGGTTGCAGCCGATATGCTCGGACATAGGGTGCTGGCAGGTAATGCCAAGCTGATGATACAGGAAAAGGTTGCAAGCTCTGCCGCTGACGGGCAGCAGTGTGGCTGTGACTGTGGCAGCTTGTTTACAGCGGACGAGGCGGCTGAGGCTGCCGGAACTGTGGTATATCTTGCGGTGGACGGACGCTATGAGGGTTATATCACGATTGCAGACCGCATAAAGCAGGACGCAGAGGCGGCGGTCAAGGGGCTTAAGGCAAGAGGCATAAGAACCGTAATGCTGACAGGTGACAGCAGAGCCGCTGCGGAGCGTGTGGGAAACAGGCTCGGAATCGACGAGATACATGCCGAGCTTTTACCGGAGAACAAGGTTCGGGAGGTCAAAAAGCTTTTAGAAGCGAAGTCGCCTAAGGGCAAGCTTTTGTTCGTCGGTGACGGAATCAACGATGCACCGGTGCTTGCCGGAGCCGATGTCGGAGTGGCAATGGGAGCACTCGGCTCGGATGCCGCAATCGAGGCGGCAGATGTCGTGATAATGACAGACGAACCGTCAAAGCTGCTTACTTTGATGGACATAGCGGCAAAGACACTCGGAATAGCGAAACAGAATGTAGTGTTCGCACTCGGTGTCAAGCTG
>CAZLTX010000021.1:0-12005 GCA_964562555.1 uncultured Oscillospiraceae bacterium | reverse complement strand
TTGAATGTCGAAAAGGCAAGACTTGACCGTATTTTGAGCTCGGAGGAAATCAAGAACATGATTACAGCCTTCGGCTGCGGTATCGGTGAGGATTTCAATTTGGAAAAGCTCAGATATCATAAGATTATCATAATGACAGATGCTGATGTTGACGGTGCTCACATCAGAACTCTGCTTTTGACTTTCTTCTACAGATACATGAAGCCTTTGATAGAGGAGGGCTATGTTTATGCTGCTCAGCCGCCTCTTTATCAAGTAAAGAAGGGTAAGGATGTTTATTATACCTACAGCGAGGAGGAGCAGACCAAGCTGATGAACGAGATTGCAGATAAACCGGGCAAGGCGGATATCCAAAGATACAAAGGCTTGGGTGAAATGGACGCAGAGCAGCTTTGGGAAACCACCATGGATTTCAATCACAGGACACTGGTTCAGATTACGCTTGAGGACAGTGCGGCGGCTGATGAAATTTTCACCACTCTCATGGGTGACAAGGTTCCGCCGAGAAAGAAATTTATCGAAGATAACGCACAGTATGCGACGATTGACGCATAAGGAAGAGGGGAAGGTAAATGACAACTTTTTTAGAAGATCAAAAAATGCTTCAGCATGAAATACATGACGAAATGAAGCAATCATATATCGACTATGCGATGAGCGTAATAGTCAGCCGTGCCCTTCCTGATGTAAGAGATGGACTTAAGCCTGTACACAGAAGAATTCTTTACGGCATGAGCGAGCTGGGTGTTACACCGGACAAGCCGCACAAAAAATCCGCACGTATCGTCGGTGAAGTAATGGGTAAATATCACCCTCACGGTGACTCCTCCATTTACGATGCGATGGTAAGACTTGCACAGCCTTGGAACATCAGACATGCACTGGTTGACGGCCACGGAAACTTCGGTTCGGTAGACGGTGACGGTGCTGCCGCTATGCGTTATACCGAGGCAAGAATGACTCCGCTCGCATTGCAGATGCTAAGAGATATAGATAAGGAAACCGTAGACTTCATACCTAACTTCGACGGAGAGGAAAAGGAGCCTGTGGTTTTGCCGTCAAGATTTCCTAATCTTTTGGTAAACGGCTCCAACGGTATCGCCGTAGGTATGGCTACTTCGATTCCTCCGCACAATCTCGGTGAAACGATAGATGCGGCGGTGAAGATTATAGACAATCCCGAATGTACGATTGACGATTTGGCTAAGATCGTAAAGGGTCCGGATTTTCCTACCGGTGCTGTCATCATGGGAAAAAATTCGGCAAAGCAGGCATATAAGACAGGCCAGGGCAAGGTCGTGGTTCGTGCCGTAACCGAAATCGAGGAAACCAACAGAGGCAAGCAGCAGATTATAGTTACCGAAATTCCTTATCAAGTAAACAAAGCAAGACTGATAGAGAAGATGGCTGATCTTGTCAAGGAAAAGAGAATCGAGGGTATTTCCGAAATTCGTGATGAGTCCAGCCGTAAGGGTATGCGTATAGTTATCGAGCTTAAAAAAGATGCGAATGCTCAGATAATCCTGAACAGACTGTATAAGCACACGCAGATGCAGGAAAGCATCTCGATGATTATGCTTGCTATCGTGGACGGCAGACCTCGCATCTTGAATTTGCGTGAAATTCTGGACGAATATCTGAAGCATCAGAAGGAAGTAGTAACCAGAAGAACTATTTACGACAAGAAAAAAGCCGAGGCGAGAGCTCATATCTTAGAGGGCTACAGAATCGCACTCGACAACATAGACGAAATAATAAAAATCATCAGAAGCAGCTACAATGATGCCAAGGAAAGACTTATCGAGCGTTTCGGACTTTCGGAAATCCAGGCACAGGCAATTCTCGACATGCAGCTCCGCAGACTTCAAGGCTTGGAAAAAGAGAAAATCGAGAACGAGTATCAAGAGCTGATGAAAAAAATCGCTTACTACGCTCAGCTCCTTGCGGACGAGCATCTTTTGATGGGGGTTGTCAAGGACGAGCTGCTTGAAATCAAGGAAAAATGGGGCGATAAGAGAAGAACCAAGATAAAGGCAGACGCTACCGAAATCGACGAAGAGGATTTGATAGAGGAAGAAAATGTATGCATTACCTTGACTCATCTCGGATATATCAAGAGAGTGCCGGTAGACACATATAAGTCGCAGAGAAGAGGCGGCAAGGGTGTGACAGGCATAACCACCAGAGAAAATGATTTTGTGAAGAATCTCATAATGACTTCGACGCACGATTATCTGATGTTCTTTACCAACACCGGTAAGGCACACAAGATAAAGGCTTACGAAATACCTGAGGCGACCAGAACAGCCAAGGGTACGCCTGCGGTCAATTTCCTCAATCTCATGCAGCGAGAGAGAATTACCGCAGTTATACCTATTCAAGATTTCGCAGAGGATAAATATCTTATCGGAGTTACCAAGTACGGTACCATCAAAAAGACCGCACTTTCAAACTTCGATACGAACAGAAAGACCGGCCTCATAGCCATGAATTTGAAGGACGATGATGAGCTTATCGGAATTCAGCAGACAAGCGGCACAAACAATGTCATCATCGTGACCAAGAACGGCAAGTGTATATGCTTCTCCGAGGACGATGTAAGACCTATGGGAAGAATTGCAGGCGGCGTGAGAGCTATTAAGCTCGAGGGCGACGATGAGGTTGTGGCTATGGAGCTCGTGGAGCCGGGTCAGGAGCTTTTGGTAGTGACCAAGAAGGGCTTCGGCAAGCGTACCAAGGTCGAGGATTACAAAATCCAGGTTCGCGGCGGCAAGGGTCTGCTTACCTATGACAAGGCGAAGTTCAAAAAGACAGGCGAGCTGGTCGGTGCTATGGCAGTGGACAGCGACGATGAGATACTGCTCATAAATTCAGACGGTATCATAATTCGTATGGCAGCCAAGGAAATCTCAAAGCTCGGCAGAGCTACGCAGGGCGTGAAGATAATGAATGTCGGCGAAGATGCCAACATCATAGCTCTTGCCAAGGTTATCAAGGACGATGAGCTTGACGGCAGTGAAAAAAAGACCGCAGAAGCCGAAAAGGATAAGGAAAACGACGGTGAAAGCGGACAGGAACAGATGAAATTCTAAAATTTTGAATTGAAAATTATGAATTATATATTCTGAAAAGAAAATGTACTGAGGAAGGAGGCTCCGAATAAGCATGGCAGACAAGGTAAAGTTCACTATACCCGGTAAGCCTGAATATCTGACGATGGTAAGACTTGCGATCGGCTCGATTGCAGACACATCGGGATTTAATATAGAGGAGATCGAGGATATTAAGACAGCCGTAGGTGAGGCATGCAAAAATATTTCCTGCCACGGCAAGGAGGGCAGCACTACGGAATACGAGGTGGAATGCGTCAATGACGTAAATCTTTTGGAAATCTATGTTACCGACACAGGTGCAGAGGAAAAGACCAAAAAGATTTCCATGAAATGCATGGATTGCCCGAATGAGGGCGACATAGGCGTTTTCCTAATGAAGTCGCTTATGAACGAGGTAGAGCTGATTAAGAACGCAACGGGCAGAAAAACAATCAAGATGGTGAAGAGAAAATAATGCAGCAGACGACATCGGAATTATTAAAAGAGTATGCACAGAATCCGACGATTGAGCTTAGAAACAGAATCGTAGAGGAAAATCTGTATATCGTAGAAATTTTAATAAGAAAGTATCTGGGCAAGGGCGTTGATTATGATGATTTGTATCAGGTCGGTGCCATGGCTCTTGTTTCTGCTGTGGAAAGATTTGATCCGTCTAAGGGTTTTGAGTTCAAGAGCTTTGCAACTCCTACGATACTCGGAGAAATCAAGAAATATTTCCGTGACAAGGAGTGGAGTCTTAAGGTTCCTCGGCGTATGAAGGAAATTTCGGGAAAGGTTCAGGAGGTCAAGGAAAAGCTTGCGGCTGAGCTCGGACGTGTTCCGACCGTAGAAGAGATTTCGGCTGCGACAGGCTATACTCACGAGCAGATAATTCAAGCTATGGAGAGTGCGAAAGCCTATGTGACCTATTCGCTCGAGGGTGTGGGTACCGAGGACGATGCCGAGGCGACGGCTCTCGAAAAATATATAGGCTTCGAGGACAGCGGATACGAAAGGATTGAGCTCGGAGAAATCATAAACAATGTTCTGAAAGGTTTCAGTGACACATACAAGTACATTTTCAAGCAGCGATTTATCATGAATAAATCTCAAAGCGAGATAGCAGCCAAGCTCGGTGTCTCGCAGATGACCGTTTCAAGGGCGGAGAAAGCAATAATAGAAAGTTTCAAAAAGGAGTTAAAGAAATGAAGAGAGTATTTTCGGGTGTACAGCCGACAGGAAACATACATTTAGGCAACTACTTGGGAGCACTCAAGCAGTTCGTGGAGCTTCAGGAGGATCACGAATGTATATACTGTATCGTAGACGAACATGCGATAACGGTTCCGCAGGATCCAAAGGAGCTGAAAGGGCATATTTTAGATGTTGCCGCACTTTATTTGGCGGTAGGCGTAGATCCGAAAAAGTCCATAGTTTTCGTGCAGTCGCAGGTTCCGGGTCATGCTGAGCTTGGTTGGGTTCTCAACTGCTGTGCGAATACGGGCGAGCTTTTCAGAATGACTCAGTTTAAGGCAAAGAGCCAAGGTAAGGAGTCGGTAGGTGCGGGTCTGCTCACATATCCTGTTTTGATGGCAGCGGACATTCTGCTTTATGATACCGATGTGGTTCCTGTAGGAAACGACCAAAAGCAGCATATAGAGCTTACTCGTGATTTGGCTATAAGGGTAAACCATCACTACGGTGATACCTTCGTGGTTCCGGACGGCAGATTTATGAAAGCCGGTGCAAGAATTATGGCACTCGACGATCCGAGCTCTAAGATGTCGAAATCGGCAGAGAATATTCACAGCAGAATTTCTCTTTTAGATGAGCCGTCGAAGATAAAAAAATCCATAATGAAGGCAACCACGGATTCCGACGGCGTGGTAAGATTTGATGTTGAAAACAAACCGGGAATAAGCAATCTGCTAAACATTTACAGCGTGCTTTCGGGCAAGTCGGTGACTGAGCTTGAAGCCATGTATGAGGGCAGAGGCTACGGAGATTTCAAAAAGGATCTCGTAGAGGTGACGGTCGAGGCACTTGCTCCGATCAAGGAAAAATACAATGATATAAGACAGTCGCAGGAGCTTATTGACATACTCAATGACGGTGCCGAAAGAGCAGATGCGATTGCAAGAAAAACGATGAAGAGGGTCAGAAAGAATTTCGGCCTCGGAATAGAATAGAAACAATCCCGCCTGCAATCCCGTAGGTGCGGGGCTCTGCTCCGCACATCTGATGAGGGGATTAGAAACAATCCCTACGAGGCGGCGAAGCCGCCCTACCTCCCTTTACACAAGGGAGGCTACCGATATGTAAAGAAGGTGAGCGTTATGTCAAACGGCAATACAGACAATTCAATACTTTCGTATATTCCGCTTCCCGCTTGCTTTATCAACGAGCAGGGGAAGGTTACGGGAGCCAGCGAACGCATAAACGAGGTTTTCGTCTATGATGAGATTTCCGGCAGCGATATTTTCGCACTTACGGGTATTAAGCTCGCCGAGCTTGTCGAATCCGCAGAGAACGGAACGCATCCGCTGATAAAGAGAAACGAGAAGATCTTCAGAGTTTCCGTCAAAAAGCTTGACGAAAATGCAGGAGAGGGACTTGCCATATTTTTCAGCGATGTGACCAATCTTGAGGATTTGAAAGACAGGTACAACAACGAAAAGCCTTGTGTTGCGAAGATACAGCTCGATAACTATGACGAGCTTATCGACAGCACAGGTCCGGTTCCGAGGCTTGCACTTTCCAGTCAGATTGATGCAATAATCAGAAAATGGGCAGCTAAGATAGACGCATCGACCATAAGGGTAAAGAGCAGTCTTTATGTTGTATGGTTCGAGCAGCAGCATTTGGAAAAAATTATTGCGACGAAGTTCGACCTGCTGGACGAGGTTAGAAATCTCGAAACGGGTGCGGACTTTCCTGCGAGCCTGAGCATAGGCGTGGGAGTCGGCGGCAGGAACATGGCACAGTCCGAATCGTATGCGGATACGGCACTGGATTTGGCACTGGGACGCGGCGGCGACCAGGCGGTAATCAAGAGAAACATAAAGATAGAATATTACGGCGGCAAGCTTCAGACAGTCGAAAAGAGCAACAAGGGAAAGTCAAGAATTGTCGGCCACGCACTGAAGCAGCTCATAGATCAGTCGAAAAAGACCTTTATAATGGGGCATGACAATCCCGACATGGACAGCTTCGGCTCGGCACTCGGCATTTCACGGCTGTGCAGCCTGTCGGAGAAAGAGCCGTACATCGTAATAGACGAATACAACGAATCACTGAGCACGATTTTCAAACAGGCAAAGGAAAGCGACGCTTACAAATTCATTTCGTCGGAAAAGGCTTTGACATTGGCGGAGCCGGACAGCCTGCTGATAGTTGTGGACACGCACAGACCGAGCTTGGTAGAGTGTCCCGCACTTTTGGATATATGTGAGAAGGTCGTGGTCATAGACCATCACAGAAAGGTCGAGGAATTTATCGAAAATCCTGTCCTTGCGTACATGGAATCATACGCATCGTCGGCATCGGAGCTTGTTACCGAGATTTTGCAGTACATGAGTGCAAAGAAGAGTTTGACCAAGCTTGAGGCAGAGGCACTTTTGGCAGGAATGACGGTGGACACGAACGGCTTTGCGGTAAAGACAGGCGTGAGAACCTTTGAAGCAGCGGCATGGCTCAGAAGGCAGGGTGCAGACCCTACCGAGGTCAAAAGGTTTTTCCAGGAGGATATTTCGAATATCAGACTTCGTTCGCAGGCGGTTGCGGAAACTCAGGTTTTCGATAACGGAGTTGCAATCACGACCTGCATGCAGGTCAGAACAGATGCACAGCTCATATGTGCACAGGTGGCAGACCAGCTGCTTACGATACGAAATGTGAAAGCCTCGTTCGTTGTAGGCAGAAACATAGAAGAAAAGACTGTAATCAGTGCGAGATCGCTCGGAGATATCAACGTGCAGCTCATCATGGAGAAATTCGGCGGCGGCGGACACCTTACGACAGCGGCGGCACAGGTAGAAATGACGGTCGACGAAACGGTTGAAAGAATAAAAGAAATCATGGAGGTAAAAAAAGATGATAGTAATCTTGAATAGAGATATAAAGGGTACAGGCAAGGCAGGAGATGTCGTAAACGTAAGCGACGGTTATGCGAGAAATATGCTTTTGCCGCGTGGCTATGCGACAGAGGCAACAGAGGGTAATATCAGAAATCTCGAAAAGCAGAAAGCGATAGCTGCCGAAAAGAAGGCTGAGGAAAAGGCTGCCGCACAGCAGACAGCAGAAAAATTATCAAAGCTCACGGTTGAAATCAAGACCAAGGCAGGCGAGGGCGGCAGAATTTTCGGCTCCATCACCTCCAAGGATATCGCAGAGGCATTGAAAAAGCAGCACAACATCACTGTTGACAAGAAAAAAATCCAGCTCGACAGCACCATCAAGCAGACAGGTGAGCTGACGGTAGATATCAAGCTTTATACAGAAGTAAGCGGCAAGCTTAAGGTTAATATAATCGCTGAGTAAGTACGGGGCTCTGCTCCGCACAAGAAGGAGAACATTATGGTACAGAGAATCCCACCTCACAATCTTGAAGCGGAAAGATCTGCTCTCGGTGCGGCTATGCTGGATCGGGATATGCTTTCGGAGATACTCGAAGAGGTCAAGGCAGAGGACTTTTACAACGAAAATCATAAGGAAATATATCAGGCTATATGGGAGCTCTACCGAGAAAATTCGCCGGTTGACATGCTGACCGTATGTGAAGAGCTTAAACGCAGAAAATCCTTGGACATGGTAGGCGGCAGAGCGTATATAGCAACGCTGACAGCCGAGGTTCCCTCGACTGCGAACGCTGCCGAGTATGCTAAGATAGTTGCGGAAAAGGCAACCATCAGACAGATGATACGCACCTCGGAGGACATCACCGAAAAGGGCTATGAGGCGAAGATGGCAGCCGGAGAAATACTTGACTATGCAGAAAGCGGAATTTTCAGCATAGCACAGAAAAGACAGAAGAACGACTATGCAAAAATACAGGAGGTTTTACTTGAAAACCTCAGAATCATCGACGAAGCATCAAAAAATAAGGATAAAATAGTAGGTATCCCTACGGGTTTTCGTGAGCTTGACGAAAAGACAAGCGGATTGCAGCGTTCGGATCTCGTTATCGTTGCGGCAAGACCTGCTATGGGTAAGACGGCATTTGCACTTAACATAGCACAGCAGAGTGCTGTCAAGGCAGGCTCGTCCGTCATCATTTTCAGCTTGGAAATGGCAAAGGAGCAGCTCGGACAGCGACTTTTGGCAATGCAGGCAAGAGTGGAAATGCAAAAGCTCAAGCAGGGCGATTTGGACAGAACCGACTGGGAGAGAATTTCCATGGCGGCAGATGATTTGAACGGCACGAAAATCGTCATAGACGACACGCCGGGAATCTCGCTTATGGAGATGAGAAACAAGTGCCGCAGGCTCAAAGCCGAGCAGGGCTTGGATTTGGTTGTTATAGACTATTTGCAGCTCATGAAATTTGACGGCAAGGCGGACAGCAGACAGCAGGAAATCAGCTCGATTTCACGTAATCTCAAGCTGCTTGCCAGAGAAATGGACTGCCCTGTTATAGTGCTTTCGCAGCTTTCCAGAGCACCCGAGCAGCGACCTGACAAGAGGCCGATACTTTCCGACCTCAGAGAATCGGGTTCCATCGAGCAGGATGCGGATATCGTTATTTTCCTTTACAGAGATGACTATTACAATCCGGAAACGGAAACGCCGGGTGTCTGCGAGATAAACATCGCCAAGCACAGGAGCGGTCCGACCGGAAAGATAGAGCTGACATGGGTATCAAGATACACTAAGTTCAGCGACAAGGCACTGTAAAATACAGAGGCAATACATAGCAAGTACAGACCATAGGGCAAGCGGTGAGGAGCAGAATGAGTTTCAAAAGCGGCAGAATAAAGGATTTTTATCTTCTTACTACGGAAGTTGAAAATATTTTCATAAATGAATATATGCCACAGGCAAACGGAGATTTCGTGAAGGTTTATCTGTATGCACTGCTGTATGCCAAGCAGGGTATAGAGATGACTCACGAGGTTTTGGCTGCTCAGCTCGGCCTTTCGGTCGAAACAGTTGACAAGGCATGGAAACACTGGCATGAGATGGGCGTGGTCAAGCTGACTAAGCATACATCGGATTACGGCAGGGAAGCACTTCCGTATGATGTGGAATTTGTCAATCTCAGAGAGCTGATGTACGGCGGCATGCGTGAGCAGGAGGCAAAGCTGCGGGCTGAGGGCGAGCAGGAAGGAGAGCATGAGGCAGATAAGGCATTGTGCGACGATGAGCTGCGTGAAATCTTCGATTTCGTAGAGGGACTTAAGGGTCGGCCGCTGTCTGCTAAGGAGATGCACGAAATTTCAAAGTGGCCTGAGGCCTTCGGCGTAGATGCGGAGCTTATAAAAAAGGCTTTCGAGCATTGCTATGCAAAGAACAAAACGCAGCCTAAATATATCGAGGCTGTCATCAGAGAGTGGTGCGAAAAAGGACTGAAAACCGCCGCACAAGCGGAGGAATATTTGGAAGCATCGGGTCAGCGTTACGGGGACTACAAGCGTATCCTCAGCTCCTTGGGCATAGTCGGCAGACTTGCTACCGACGGCGAAAAGCGGCTCATGGACAAATGGTTCGATGAAATGGGATTTTCGACGGAGCGAGTGCTCGAGGCGTGTTATAAAACCGTCGGAATACAAAATCCCAATGTGAATTATGTCAATAAAATTTTGGAAAATTGGCAGAAAGACTCTGCGGCACTCGGCAGAGATGTTAACAGGAAAACAACAGTCAGCATGGCTGATTTGGATAGTTATTATGATTTCCTGCGGCAGGAGGCCAAAAGGAAATCGGAAGAAAGAAAAACAGAGGTTTATGCGAAGCTACCTCGGATCGGAGAAATTGACGAATCTCTGAAAGAGCTTGGAAGCAGGCTTTCAAGAGCGGTTCTGGGAGGCAGTGACAAAAAGGAGCTTGAGGAAATCAAGCGGCTCACCGCACTTTTGGAGCAGGAGCGGGCTGTACTTTTGACGGAAAGCAATTTACCGCTGGACTTCACGGATGTGAAGCCGCTGTGTGACATATGTCACGATACGGGAATTGACGAGTCCGGCAGAAGATGCAGCTGCGTCAAGGAGAGGATAGGAGAGGCAGAGTTATGGCTAAATTCAAGGAAAAAATAGTTAAAAAGAAAGAGGCGACGGCAAAAAAATCCGAAAAGACGGATAAGAAAGAGAAAAAGCGTCACGGCGAAAAGCTGAAAGAACTTAAATCCAAGAAAGAAAATTTCTCGATTTGGGATTTTTGTGCGGAAATCGTAGTGGCATCAGATGAAATTCTCGACGAGGCCGATGAAATTCTCAAGGATGGCGTGGAGGACTTTTGGAATGTCACGGCAGGAGCAGTATACGCATACGACAAGCTTGCCGATGTCGTAGCTTGGGCGATGTGGAAAACCTTCGTATCTGTAATACGAAAGACACATAATGCCAGAATTGCTTTGATGAAATACCGCAAGGAGCTGATTAAGCACGGACTTATTTTCTTTGTTGTACTTGTGTGCATGGTAGCGGTCTTTGCCTCCGCAACGGATTATGAGTATTCATATAACGGCAGAGCACTCGGCATAGTTAAGGAGCAAAAGGACGTGCTCGGCATACTAAGCCTGGTAAGCGAGGAGCTGTCACACGAATACGGCTCCAACATATCCATAAATCCGGAAACCGATATCACCTTCAAGCCTGTGGTTTCCATCGGTAAGGAGATAGACGATCCCGATACGGTTCTGAAACGCTTCACCTATATGGGCGACATTCAGGCACAGGCGTATGCAATCACGGTTGACGGAGAGCTGATTTCAATCGTCGAGAGTAAGAAGATTGCCGAAGATGTTCTTCAATCCATCAAGGATATGTATGTCAAGAAAACTTCTTCGACACGAAAGTATGAAGAAATCAGTTTCAAGGAGGATGTACAGATTGTAGAGTACAGCACGACCTTGGCTAAGATAAGCAGCAAGAATGCGGCTGTCAAGAAGATAAAGAGCGGCAGACAGCAGGAGTCAACCTATACCGTAAAATCGGGTGACACCCTGTACGGCATCTGTGATAAGCTTGATGTAACTCTCAAAGAGCTTAAGGAAATGAACCCGAAGGTAAGCGAGGACATGGTGCTGCATGTCGGAGACAAGTTTGTAACGCAGGCAGAGGTTCCGCTTGTTACGGTAGTAACGGTTGAAGTTTCCACCTTCGCAGAAAAGGTAAAATACGAAACCGAATACAGGGAATCAAGCAGCTATTATAAGGGCGAGCAGGTAGTTCAGAGAGCCGGAGAAAACGGTAAGGCCAAGATAACCGCAAGGCTGACCAAGGAAAACGGAAAGATAGTTGACAGAGAGGATCTGAACAGCGAAATCATCAAGAAGCCTGTAAGCAAGATAGTTGTTAAGGGAACCAAGCCTGTTCCGCCTAAGAAAGGAACCGGCGTACTCCAAAGACCGGTTAACGTAGGCGTTTATGCGGGCTACGGCTGGCGTTGGGGCAGAATGCATTACGGTATTGACTATGCGGCATCGACAGGAACACCGATACATGCAGCCGACGGCGGTACCGTAGTATCGGCAGGCTGGTCGGGTGCATACGGCTTGAGAATTACAATCGACCACGGCGGCAATATCAAGACGCTGTACGCACATTGCAGCTCGATTTATGTAGGTGTGGGCGAGCAGGTTTACAAGGGTCAGACGATTGCTGCGGTAGGCAGCACCGGACGAAGCACAGGACCGCACTGCCACTTCGAAGTATTCAAAAACGGCGTGAATGTCAACCCGTCGAATTATGTATAAAA
>CAZLTX010000020.1:2361-12406 GCA_964562555.1 uncultured Oscillospiraceae bacterium | reverse complement strand
AGTTCTATGATTTTATTGTATTCTAAAACCTTTAGTCCTTTTTTGTTCATGTATTACGAATTCCTCTGTAATTTTTCGAGTTCATTCTTAAGCTGAACATTTTCCATCTGCAAATCGAAGTATGAGCTTTCAAATTCGCTGCATCTGGCCTCGAGGCTGCGATATTTTTCTTCGCTTTCTCTGCGTTCCTCGGCAGCCTTTGCCGCCTCCTCCTTATACTGCTGGAAGCTTCTTTTCGCCTCGTCCCACATCTTCATGTAGTGCTGAGCGTCTTTCTCCATCTGTGCCTTGGCCTCGGTAAGCTCTGCCAGTTTTTCTTTCGATTCGAAATACTCATCGGCAATATTTACCGCAGCCAAAACCGCAAGCGAGCCTTGAGCACCGCCGGAAAAAAACCTTGCGATTTCACGCATCTTTGCATCCACATAGGCTGCAATCTCTATGATGGTATTTTCATCTCGCTCACCGGAAACGGTATAGTCCTGTCCGTAAATTCTTACTGCAACCTTTCTGTCTTCCATTATTACAACCTCTTAATCCGTTTTCGGAAATTACATTTCTCTCAGGTTTATATTCAGCTTATCCTTCAGAGCATCAAGCACCTTGGCATGTGCAAGCTGTACATCGTCGTCTGTCAGTGTTCTGTCACTGTGTCTGTATGTAAGCGTGAATGCAACACTCTTCTTGCCTTCGCCCACCTGAACTCCTCTGTATATATCGAATAATTTAATATCTGTCAAGATACCTGCCTCTGCACCCCAAATAACAGCCTCGATTTCACCTACGGTCATAGCCTCATCAACTACGAGTGCGATATCTCTGGTCATTGCAGGATACTTAGGCAGCGGCTTGTACGCTTTAACCGTATCGGAAAGCTCAACCAAGGTGCCGAAGAAAAGCTCCGCACAGTATGCACGCGTTCCGATTCCGTACTTTTCAGCCACATCAGGGTGAACCTCACCCATGATACCGATTTCAACCTCTTCCTCAGCAGGTCCGTTTTCAAGCTCAGCAATATGGCGAGCTATGATTCTTGCACATCTGCCCGGGTGATATACTCCGTATTCCGATTCGGCAACGAAAGTAAGGTCACGAATTCCGAGCTTGTACAGCAGCTCCTCAACCATGCCCTTAAGGCTGAAGAAATCCTCGTCCTTGCCGTAAACGCCTATCGACATGTTATCGCTTTCGAACGGAAGTCCGAGCTGATTAGCCATGAAGGTGTTTCCGATTTCGAAGGCTCTCATGCTTTCACGGTTTCTGGAATAGTTTCTGCCCATTACCTCAAGCATCTGCGGTGTAAGTATAGTTCTCATAACCGAGGTGTCCTCACCGAGCGGATTAAGAATCTTCACGAAAGCTCTCTCCCATGAATCCTCTGCTATTCCCACATTGTCAACACCCTTAGGGCTTACGAACGAATATGTCTGAATTTCGTTTGCACCCATAGCACACATAGCATCTCTTGCGATGTCCTTTATATCTCTGCCGTAGGATTGGCTTGCTTCATTGTTTCCCTTAGGAATCGTTACAGGCAGAGTATCGTAGCCGTAAAGTCTTGCAACCTCTTCAACGATATCCTCTTCGATTTCGATATCCTGTCTTACTGTCGGTGTCGTTACATACAGCTGATCTCCCTCGCCCTCAACCTTCATCTCAAGGCTTTCAAGGTAGGAAACCATCTGCTCTCTCGGTATTTCAATGCCGAGTACATGATTGATTCTGGAAACTCTGGCATGAACAGTCTTTGCCTCTGCTTTTTCCGGATAGATATCAACACTGCCGCCAACTACGGTTCCCGCACCGATTAACTCTATAAGCTTGCACACTCTGTCAGCTGCCTTTTCACAAAGGTTAGGGTCTATACCCTTTTCGTATCTGCCCGATGCCTCGGTTCTGAGCACAAGCCTCTTCGAGGTGGTTCTGACGCTGTTTGCGTTGAAGTTTGCGGATTCGATTACGATTGTCTTTGTGTCGGCGGTAATTTCGGAGTTAAGACCTCCCATTACGCCGGCAACAGCTACAGGCTTTTCTGCGTCGTTTATCATCAGCATTCTGTCATCGAGAGTTCTTTCGGTTCCGTCAAGCGTAACAAACTTTTCGCCCTCTTTAGCGGTATCAACCACGATACGGTGTCCTGCCAAACTTTCGATATCAAATGCGTGCATAGGCTGACCGTATTCGAGCATAACGAAATTGGTAATGTCAACGATATTGTTTATAGGTCTCATTCCCGCATGTATAAGTCTTCTCTGTAACCACCAAGGGGAGTCCTCAACCTTAACGTCCTTAACTATTCTTGCAACATATCTTCTGCAAAGCGGTGATTTGACATCAACGCTGATGTAATCCTTTGCGTCACCCTCTTCATGCTCACATTCCGTTTCCGGATAATTGAGCTTGGTTCCGAATGTAGCCGCAGCCTCTCTTGCCATACCTATCATGGAAAGGCAGTCAGGTCTGTTCGGTGTTATCTCGAAGTCTATCACAGCATCCTTCAGCTCAAGTGTTTCCGCAAAATCCGTTCCGAGAGGATATTCCTTTTCCAAAATCCAAATTCCGTCTCTCTGATTTACAGGCACTACCTTATCCTCGAAGCCGAGCTCACCGAAAGAGCAAAGCATACCGTTGGATTCAACTCCTCTGAGCTTGCCTGCGTGAATAGTCACGCCGCCCTCCTGCTTCGGCTGTCCGTGAATAGGTCCCGGAATAACGCTTCCGTCGAGTGCTACAGGTACATATGCACCTTCGAATACATTAGGTGCTCCCGTAACTATCTGAACAGGCTCCTTTTCGCCTATATCTATTTGGCATACGACAAGCTTGTCCGCATCAGGGTGCTTTTCTATCTTCAAAATCTTGCCCACAACTATGCCCTTCATGTCCTCGCCTGCGATTTCACAGGTTTCAAGGTTGGATCCGGACATTATCATTCTGTCGCAGAATTCCTCGGGGCTTACATTAACTTCTGTATAATCTTTTAACCATTCCAGTGATACTATCATTACTAAAACCTCCTAAATATTTGCCGCTCTTAAGCGAAAACCCGTTACTTGAACTGCTCGATGAATCTCATGTCGTTTTCATAAAGAAGACGAATGTCATCGATTCCGTACTTGAGCATTGCAATTCTCTCTACGCCCATTCCGAATGCAAAGCCTGTATACTTTTCGGTATCCACGCCGCCTACCTTCAGAACATTAGGGTGTACCATGCCGCAGCCGAGTATCTCGATCCAGCCGCTGCCCTTACATACTCTGCAGCCCTTGCCTCCGCACTTGAAGCAGGAAACGTCCATCTCAGCGGACGGTTCCGTGAACGGGAAGTGATGCGGACGGAATTTCGTTCTAACCTCAGAACCGAACATCTGCTTTGCAAAGCTGTCAAGCACGCCCTTGAGGTCTGCCATCGTTATTCCCTCATCTACCACAAGACCCTCTACCTGATGGAACATCGGTGAGTGAGTAGCGTCCGGAGTATCACAGCGGAAGCATCTTCCCGGTGCGAAAACACGAATCGGAGGTTTCTGATTCAGCAGTGTTCTTACCTGTACCGGAGATGTCTGTGTTCTGAGCAGTATTTCATCGTTTATGTAGAAGGTATCCGTCCAATCTCTTGCAGGGTGGTTCGGACCCGCATTCAGTGCGTCAAAGTTGTTGAATACGGTTTCAACCTCAGGACCCTCAGCAAGTGAAAAGCCCATGGACTTGAACACCTTGGAGATTTCTTCGATCGTAATGGTGATCGGATGCTTTGTTCCCAGGGTCTGAAGCTTGCCCGGCTCCGTTACGTCTATCTTTTCGAGTTTGAACTTGGCTTCCTTTGCTCTGTTTTTCAGCTCACTGAAAGAAGCCTCAAGCATATTTTCAATCTCGGAGCGAATCTGATTCGCTGCCATACCGAATTCTTTTCTTTCGTCGGGATCCATCTTACCCATGGATTTGAGCATTTCGGTAAGCTCGCCTTTCTTGCCGAGCACCTTGATTCTGACATCTTCCGCCTCCTGCAGCGTTTCTACCGACCGAAGCTTTTCCTTGGCGTTGTCAAGGATAGCCTGCAGTTTTTCTTTTCTTTCTTCCATCTTTTCTAAAATTAAATCTTGCATAATTTTAACCTTATATACCTTTCTAAGCTTTATTACATCTTACCGATTCGTACATCAAAATTCCCGCCGCCACCGAGGCGTTAAGCGATTCGATGTTTCCGTGCATCGGTATTTTAATCTTTATGTCTGAGCTTTCGATGATTTCACTGCTGATGCCGTTCCCCTCGTTTCCTATCACGAGAGCTATGTTATCCGTCAGATCCACATCGAAGTAGTAACACTGCGTATCAAAACAGGTCGCTACAAGTTTCTTGCCGGCTGCCTTTGTAAACTCGCTAAGCTCCGAAACGGAGTCCAGGAAAACAACCGGCATTCTAAAGAGTGAACCGGTCGCCGCCCTTACCGTCTTAGGTGAAAAGACATCAGCCGTACCCTTCATTACCACCGCCAGGGTGTACCCCGCCGCATCTGCGGTTCGAAGTATGGTTCCTATGTTTCCCGGATCCTGAAGTCTGTCAAGAACTATGAAGTTTCCCGCTTTTCCGATGAAATCAGTCTTGTCCGTAACGGGTTTTTCGACTATCGCCAGCACCCCTTGACTTGTTTCCGTCTGTGCCAGCCTGTCGAACAGTCTTTCATCGAGCACGAATGCCTTATCCGCAAGCTCGCTCGGAAGCTTATCGCAACCTCGCCTCAGCAGAACCGTTTCCACCGCAGCTCCGTTCTTGACCGCCTCTTCAAGCAGATTTTCACCCTCGATGAGATACCTGCCGAGCCTGTCTCTGTATTTTTTCAGCGAAAGCTGTTCGCAGGTCTTATATATTCTGTTGTCCTTAGATGTTATTTCCCTCATAAACAGCCTTTCGTTGTTTTAACAAAAGCCGGTTTGCACCGGCTTATTTTTCATTCAGAAAAGTAGGAATTTCGAATCTTGAAGTGCCTCCCTGTATTTCGTCCTCTTTGAGGATATCCTGAAGAGTAACCTCTTTGCCCTCAATGCCGTCAACACTTCCGAATACATCTCTGTGTGCCGTAGATTCCGCATTAAGTCCTACGCTTCCGCTGCCTTCCTTTCTGTCCCCGTCAACAGGTTCGGAATGCTTCGTCGGAAATTCGAGTCCCTCTGCAAAGCCTGTTGCAATAACCGTAATAGCAATCTCGTTTTCCATTTCCTCGTTTACCGCAGCACCGAAGATCAGGATACAATCTCTGTCTGCCTGTTCTTCGACAAGGCTTGCGATTTCGCTGACCTCGAGCATACCCAAATCATAGCCGCCGGCAACATAAAGCAGGATTGCCTTGGCTCCGCTGATAGTTGTTTCAAGCAGCGGGCTTTCGATAGCTGTCTTGACAGCGTCCTGTGCTCTGGTTTCGCCGGTTCCTCTGCCGACACCCATGTGAGCTATGCCTCTGTCGGTCATTACCGACTTGACATCCGCAAAGTCTACGTTTATCAAAGCAAAATCGGAAATCAGATCCGAAATGCCCTGTACGCCCTGCTTAAGTACATTGTCAGCCATCTGGAATGCCTGTATCATGGTCGTATTTCTCTGACTGTTGTCGATGAGCTTGTCATTCGGTACTATGACGAGCGAATCGACATATTTTCTGAGGAAATTGATTCCCAGCTCAGCCTGTCTGGCTCTCTTTGAGCCTTCAAACTTAAACGGTCTGGTCACAACTCCCACCGTAAGTATTCCCATATCCTTGGCAGCCTTTGCGATTATAGGTGCCGCACCTGTTCCTGTGCCGCCGCCCATTCCTGCCGTTATGAAAACCATATCGGCACCCTCAAGCAATGCCGTGATTTCATCCAGCGTTTCCTCTGCTGCCCTCTGACCGATCTCCGGATTTGCTCCGGCACCGAGTCCTCTCGTAAGCTTTTCGCCTATCTGTACCTTGGTTTCCGCAAGGCATCTGTTTAAGGCTTGTCTATCAGTATTAACAGCGATAAAGTCTACGCCCTTCAGCTCGCCTTCAACCATGCGGTTCACGGCATTACAGCCGCCGCCGCCTACGCCGATGACCTTTATCACTGCAGATTTTTCCATATTAGTTTCAAACTGTAGCATTATCGTCCGTACCTCCTCAAAATGTCCCAATCACATTTTATTGTAACATAGATTTGATGATATTGCACCCTTTTTCATTATTTTTTTTAGCTGTTTTTAGCCATTTTTTGTACCTTTTCTCGTGAAAATCAGTCAAGTTTCGGCGTAAATGAAATATTGCTGTCACCGCTTATTTTAATAATGCCTCGCTCTATATCTCTGTCAAAGAGTTCCTCCACCGTTATTTGGAGTCTGCCCTCTCTGACCGCCGCACTTATATTCTCCGGTGCTCCCTCGCACATCAGATGATCGAGCACATAGGCATCTATAGATGCCTTTTCGGCTTCAATTTTTTTGAAATACATATTTTCTCGGTCTGCGGTCTTGAGCAGCTCGAGTATCTGTCTGAAAATAACCTTTTCCTCAACCTCCACCGCAGTTCCGACTTCAAGCCTGCTGATGGTAAGTCCACGCAGCACAGTGACCTTCGGATCAACCTCCGTCTTTCTGAGTACGGTTCCGTCGGTATCTATGACGACATATTTTTCACCGTATACTATAGCTCCTATCTGCCTGCGTTCCGTAAGCTCTATGGAAATCGTATCGGGCAGCACACGCTTTACCTTTACCTCTGACATGTATGCGTCTTTTTCAAGCCTCGACTTGATGTCCGCACAGTCCGTTCCCCAAAATATATTGCCTCCCGTTCTGCAGTTTCCCATCGTCAGAATTTCGTCCTTGAGATAATAGCTGTTTCCCTCAACAGTAAATTTCTCAACGGTGAACAGCGGCGAACCCAAAAACAGCAGCACCGCCGCCGCAAATGCCGCCGCTATTGCCATTTTGAGAAACGGGTTCATATGTTTTTTTCTCTTTTTCTTTTTTACCTGCCGTTCCCGCATTTCCGTATTCTGCTCTTCATTCAAAGTAACATTCTCGGCAAGCGAGCCGTCATTCGTTTCTCTCCTCAGTTCGTCTTTCAATCCTTCCACCTAAGCTCCTGATTCCTTTATCAAAATCCTCATATCCTCTGGATATGTGTTCTATGTTCTTAACCGTAGTTTCTCCCTCTGCCATCAAAGCCGCCGCAACAAGTGCCGCACCGCCTCTGAGATCAAATGCCTCAGCTTCGCAGCCGTGCAAAGCCGTTATTCCCTTTATTATAGCATTTTTTCCGCATATTTCAATATTTGCACCCATTTTAAGCAGCTCTTTTTTGTGCGTAAAGCGGCTTTCGAAAATTTCCTCGCATATGGTCGTGCTGCCCTCAGCTGCGGTCGCCAGCGTCAAAAGCTGCGGCTGGCAGTCCGTGGGAAAGCCGGGGTAAGGCTCTGTTACTATCGTCCCTGCCGCCTTAAGCCTGCTTGGTGCTGAAATTTCAAGCATATCGTCAAAGCACCTTATCCTCGCTCCCATATTTTCCAGCACGCAGAGCACCTGCTGCATCAGCTCAGCTCTGATATTGCGAAGCACCGCAGTTCCGCCCGTACCGAGAACTGCCATCGCATAGGTAGCTGCCTCTATTCTGTCCTCCATTATGAAATATTCGGCCTCGTGTACAGCAGCGTTTCGCAGACTCCGCCCTACGCCCCGTCCCTCTACTCTGATCGTATGAGTTCCCGCACCGTACACACGGAAACCGCAGGTAGTGAGAAAGCCCGCAAGGTCAAGTATTTCCGGCTCCTTCGCACAGTTATGTATAACGGTATCTCGCTTTCCGCCCAAGGCTGCCATCATCAGATTTTCGGTAGCCCCGACGCTCGGATAGGGCAGTGTTATCTCGCCGCCGAGACATCGACCCTCGCAGCGATATCTTCCCTCCAAAGCCTCCGTCTTAAAGCCGAGCCTTGTAAGTCCGTCAATATGTATGTCTATCGGCCTTTTTCCAATACGGCAGCCGCCCGGCCTGCATATCTCCGCCTCTCCGCAGCGTGTAAGCAGACTTCCGAGAAGAAAAACCGAAGAACGCATTTCGCTCATAAGCTCCTCGGATATAGTGCTGCATGATATATTTCTGCTGTCAATCGTCAGCGAGCTTTTCTCCCATTTTGTAATCGCACCCAAGGAAGCGAGTATCCTCTCCATTGCGAAAACATCATCTATCGCAGGACAGCCGTGGAGCACATATATACCCGCATTGCAGACAGAGGCTGCCATTATCGGCAGTGCCGAATTCTTCGCACCCTTTACCCTGTATTCGCCTCTGAGCGGTATTCCTCCGTCAATTCGGTAAGTTTCCAAAAAAATGCACCTCCCAACTATACTTTCATAGTATGTGAGAAGTGCATATCGGGTTACAAGGTATTCATAACCTCGCTATAAATGATGTCAAGTGCCTTAACAGGTGCACAGCTTCGGCTCGCACGGCCCATCTTTTCCGCTTCCTGCGGATTGTTCTTGAGGTGCATTACCTCTGCAATCAGCCTCTCCGCAGTCAAATCCTTTTCTTCAAGCAAAACAGCTCCGCCTCTGTCGGCTACCGCCTTTGCATTGTAATACTGGTGGTTGCCTGTCACATTAGGTGACGGAATCAAAATGCATGCCTTGCCGCACACGGTCGTTTCCGCCACGGAGAGTGCACCCGCACGGCTTATGATCAAATCGCTCGCCGCCAGATAATTCTCCATGTCGTCGATGTAGTCCTTTATCAGAACATTGTCCTTGAGCGTAATTCCCTTTTCACGGGTCTTTTCCAGGATACTGTCATAGTACCACTTGCCTGTGCCGAAAACCATACGCATTCCGTCATGTCCGTTTACTGCCTGCATCAGCTCGAACGCCACCTCATTTATCTTCTCGGCACCAAGACTGCCGCCGAAAGAAAATACGATGAAATCATCCTTCGGAAAGCCGAGCTTTTCTCTTGCCGCCTCTTTGCTCAGTGAAAAGAAGCTCTTTCTGACCGGATTGCCCGCCTCAACCATCTTCTGAGGCTCCTTGAAGTATTTCGCCGCATCCGCAAAGCCTAAGAAAACCTTGTTCACATGCTTTTCAAGCGTTCTGTTTGCAAGTCCCGGAAAGGCATTCTGCTCGTGCAGAAAGGTCTTGGCTCCGAAGCGTTTGCCCGCAATAATCACAGGAAAGCAAACATAGCCGCCCGTCCCTATTACTATATCCGGCTTGAATCTCCGCATGACACGGCTCGCCTCGAATATTCCCTTGGCTACCCTGCCTCCCGTCTTTATGAGCTGCCACGGACTCGATTTGTCAAGCCATCTGGCATCTACCAGCTCGAGAGGATAGCCCGCCTTGGGAACCACATCCTTTTCGATGCCCTCATCGTTTCCGACATACAGAATTTCCGTATCTGCATTCATTTCTTTGAATTTATCGGCAATGGCAAGTGCGGGATATATGTGTCCTCCCGTGCCGCCGCCTGTTACAATCACACGCATATTATCTCCTAAATTCCATACATTTCTAGATGTTAGCGGACTTCGATATATTTATCAGTATTCCCATCGAAGCCATAAAAATCATAAGTGCGTTGCCGCCGTAGCTGATAAACGGAAGTATGATTCCCGTCGGAGGCATACATGAAGTCACTACAGCAATATTTATGACTACCTGTATTCCGACCATCATAATCAGACCGCTTGCAAGCATCATGCCCGTATAATCCGCAGCATTCATAGCTATATGACAGCCTCGCCATACCAAAAGCAGGTATACGCAGACCAATGCCAGTATTCCCACGAAGCCAAGCTCCTCACCGATTATTGCCAAAATGAAGTCGTTCTGTGCCATCGGCAGATAGAGGTTTTTCTGTACACTGTTTCCCAGTCCCAGTCCGGTCAGACCTCCCGTTCCGAGTGCCAAAAGCGACTGCACCACCTGCCAACCGTCTCCCAATGCATCCGCAAAGGGATCTAAAAAGCTCGTAAATCTTTTCAATCTGTATCCGTCGGAATCCATGAAAATCAAGGCACAGCCTGCCAAGCCTGTTACA
>CAZLTX010000020.1:0-2261 GCA_964562555.1 uncultured Oscillospiraceae bacterium | reverse complement strand
TCTGTATCCGTCGGAATCCATGAAAATCAAGGCACAGCCTGCCAAGCCTGTTACAATTGCAAGTATCGCAACATGCCCCCAGCGTATTCCCGCAACCAGCAGCATACCGCCCGCAATCATCACTATTGTGGAGGCGGTGGACATATTCGGCTGTAGCATTATCAATCCGGCGAAAAGTCCTGCCACGCCCACTACGGGTGCTACGCCTTTCCAAAAGTTCGAAACCCATTTCGGGTGTCTTGAAAAAAAGCCTGTCACGAAAAATATTATGCCGAGCTTCGCCAGCTCTCCTGGCATTATAGTTATCGGTCCTACCTTTATCCATCGCACCGAGCCGTATGCCTCGCTTCCGAGCGGTGTCAGAACGAGGATAAGCAAGATCGTACATACCACAGGTGCTATGAGCCACATTCTTGCCCAAAAATGATAGGGTACCTCGGCACATATCCACATCACAACCGTTCCCGCAATAACCCATACTATCTGTCTTTTCAAGTAATGGTACGGATCATAGTAATTGGTTCCGGACGGATAATAGCTCGCACTGAATATCATTATCGTGCCGAATATAACCAGCAGAGCCACTATAAGTGCTATCGACAAATCTCCGGTTTTGGCATTGTTTTTTCTTGATTGAATTTTTTTCATGCCTTGAGCAATTTGCTTCATATTCCGAGCCTCTTCACACAATCCTTAAAATGTCTGCCTCTCTGTTCGAAATTATCGTACATATCCCAGCTTGCACATGCCGGCGAAAGCAGAACGGTATCTCCGGGCACAGCCATCTCGGCAGCCTTTCTGACACATTCCTCCATATCCTTGCAGTAGGTATAAGCCTTGAAATCGTGCTTTTCGGCACTTTCCGCTATGATACCCGCATCTCTGCCGAGCAGCATCATATGCTTTACTCTGCCGTCAAAATTCTCGAGAAGCTCGCTGAAATCCTGACCCTTGCCGTCACCTCCTGCAATAAGTATGATGTCTTTTCCTATCGCCTTGAGTGCAGTAACGGCTGCATCTACATTTGTTCCCTTGGAGTCGTTATAATACTTGACTCCGCCTGCCTCACCGGAAAATTCTATACGATGCTCCACGCCTCCGAACTCTCTGAGGCTTTCCGCTATCGTTTCGGCATCTATGCCTGCGAAATAGCATATCGCCGCCGCCGCAAGTGCGTTTTCCACATTGTGGTCGCCTATTATCTTCAGCTCATCTCTGCCGCAAAGCTCGGAAAGCTTTCCGCTTTCGTCCTTGATGACGAGCTTATCACCCTTCAGAAATGCTCCGAAGTCAAGCTCCTGTCTGCGTGAGAAAGGAACCACCTTTGCCTTGCAGCCCTCGGTAAGCGAGTAGCAGAGCTTGTCGTCAAAATTTGCCACGCAGTATCCGCTCTCGTCTTGATTTGCAAATATTTTCGCCTTTGCGTTGCCGTAGCCCTCCATCGTATGATGTCTGTTCAGATGGTCGGGTGTAAGGTTCAGTATAGCCGAAACAGACGGTTTGAAATAGCGTGTGGTTTCAAGCTGAAAGCTGCTCGTTTCCGTAACCAGCCAGTCGTCCTCGTCGGATTCCAACGCCTTTGAAATTACCGCAACACCTATATTTCCGACAACGAAGGTCTTTCTTCTTGCATTCTTGAATATCTCTCCGACGAGCGTAGTCGTCGTTGTCTTGCCGTTTGTACCTGTGATCGCCACAAAGCTTCCTCTCGCAATTCTGTAAGCAATCTCAAGCTCGCCGATAATCTCCGCACCCGCCTCCTCGGCTTTGCGGATAAACGGCAGCTCCGGATTAACTCCCGGACTCAGTATCAGCATATCAAAGTTTTCGACATGCTCGGGTATTTCGTGGAAATAACAGCTTACGCCCTTTCCCTCAAGGAAGGTCAAAAGCTGAACATCGAGCTTTTCCGCCTCCTTGGAGTCCTGAACCGAAACCTCGGCTCCGAGCTTAAGCATTGCCTGAACCGCAGCTATCCCCGATTTTCCCAGACCTACAACCAGTACTCTTTTGTTTCTTATGTTTTCCAAATTCAAATTGTTCATACTCTCACACCTCTAAAATCCGTTCCTCATGTATACAAGCTATATATTTTTTATAACTATTGCAAGCAGGCAGAATACCAGCGTCGCTGCCCAAAACATCTTGACAACCTTCGTTTCCTTCATGCCGCAAAGCTCAAAATGGTGATGCAAAGGAGCCATCTTGAAAATTCTCTTGTGTGTTTTCTTGTAATATGTTACCTGAATGATTACCGACAG
>CAZLTX010000019.1:0-12928 GCA_964562555.1 uncultured Oscillospiraceae bacterium | reverse complement strand
AGGTCATGGACATATGCAGCAAGGAGGAGCCTGAAAACGTAGAAATCTCACCGGGCCATTTCGTAATGTGCCATAAATATGCAAGGTAAAAAAATCTCCGACCGCATGCATTATATTCCTGCGGCTCGGAGATTTTTTCACTTGTACATTATGCGGAAATCAAGTATAATGTAATTTGCAGAAACAAAATATGAAAGGCGGATATATGGAAGATCAGGGTAAGAAACAGACGAATGAGCAGACCAAGGCTTTGGTTAAAAATATGAGAAACAAGCGGATTCGCAAATATGCACTGACAGCACTTGTGTGTGTTATCGCTGTTGCAGCCGTAGTAGGACTTAGCATAGAGGACAGAGATGCTAAGATAGAGGACGGACAGGGAAACCTGATAATAGGCACGGGCGAAGATGTATATGACAATCCGCAGACCGATGAGGACTTACAGGACGATGCTGCGGACAAGTCCGAAGACGACGGCAAAGCTGCCGATGACAGCGACAAGAGCGACAAGAAGGACGGCGACAAAGATGACAAAAAGACCGCAGCCGACTTGAAATTTACCGAGGAAGAAAAGGAAAAGCTTTCGGCGGAGGATATCAAGGTGGACAACAGCGACGACCCGACAGCGTCAAATGCGGGAAATATTGCATTGAAGCCTAAGGAACCCGAGCCGGTCACCGTGACACTCGAAATTCGCTGCGACACGCTTTCAAACGATATGAGCAAGCTGGAAAATCCGGCAATAGAGGAATATATACCGACAGACGGTGTGATACTCGAAAAGACGACCTACAAGGGCACGACCGACAATACGGTGTTCGATGCACTTAACACGCTTTGCAGGAACAACGACATACAGCTTGAATTTAACTATACGCCGATATATGCCTCCTACTACATCGAGGGCATAAACTACATGTATGAGTTTGACGGCGGTCCGCAGAGCGGATGGATGTACAAGGTGAACGACTGGTTCCCGAACTACGGCTGTTCGTCATATTACCTTAAAGACGGAGATACAATCGTATGGTGCTACACCTGCGAGGGATTCGGAACAGATGTGGGAGCCGAGGAATGGATGGGCTATCAATAATCGACTTCTGAAGAGTTAGATTTTACAGAAAGCACATCATTAACAAAATTAAAGGAGCTTGGAAAAGAGATGAAAAAAAGAATGAGAAAAACATTAAGCCTTGTGTTGGTGCTGGCGGTAAGCTTTACGATGCTGCTCGGCAGCACGAGCTTTGCACAGGCGGCATCATACAATGATACGAAAAAAGCCTTTGAAAAAAGCGGAGATTACATTTACAACACAGTCAAGGAGCCTATGACAGGCTCTGTAGGCGGTGACTGGGTAATGTACGGACTCGGCAACGCAGGCTATGAAATCAGCGATGCTTATATAGAAAAGTATGTTGAGAGCGTAAAAGCAGCTCTTGACGAGGGTTACAGAGGAACTGCAGGAATTTTGCATGACAAAAAATTTACGGAATATGCAAGAACCATAATAGGCTGCACTACAGTAGGTATAGATGCGACGAATGTAGGCGGATATGATTTGACAGCACCGCTTGCAGATTTCGTAAATATCAAATGGCAGGGAATGAACGGACCTATATGGGCACTTATCGCTCTCGATTCCGGGGACTATGATGTACCTAAGTATACGGCTTCATACGCATACGGAACACTGACAGAGGCAGAAAGCGACAGACAGAACTCACGCCAACGCATGATAGACTATATACTTGCAAATCAGTATGCTGACGGAGGCTGGAATCTTCAAGAAAAGAGCAGCAGCAATACGGGACGCAATGCAGTGTCCGATGTTGACGTGACCGGAATGGCTATGATCGCACTCGCACCGTATCAGTCACAGTCCAAGGTTAAAAAGGCAATTAACAAGGCAATAGCATATCTTTCTGAGGTTCAGCATGATGACGGCGGTTTCGACAGCTGGGGTACGGTGAATTCCGAAAGCTGTGCACAGGCAATCTGCGGACTGATTTCATGCGGAGTGAACCCGAATACGGATAAGCGTTTTATCAAGAACGGAAACAGCGTTATAGACGGACTGATGAACTTCTATGATGAAAGTACCGGCGGCTTCCGTCATGTGAATGTTGCAAGCGGCGGCTATGAACCGACCGTAAATCAGATGGCAACAGAACAGGCATATTATGCATTGGCTCTTTTCTACAAGTCGGTGCCGGCAAAGACAAGCATCAGCAAGGTAACAAAGTCTGCAAGCGGCAAGCTTAAGGTAAGTTGGAAGAAAGCAGACATAAATAAAACTTATCTTGAAAGTAAAGAAGGCAAGGGCGGCGTAAGCGGCTATCAGATAGTTTTGGCTACGAATAAGAGCTTTACCAAGGGTGTAAAAAAACTGACGGTAAGCGGTAAGTCTGTGAGCAAGACCGTTACGGGACTGAGCAAGGGTAAGACATACTATGTCAAGGTACGTGCATACAAGACTGTAAACGGAAAAAAGGTTTACGGACTTTACAGCAAGGTTTTGACTAAAAAAGCCTAATTGCGTTTGTATAGGCAATTAGGGTGATACAGAAAAATACAGCAGGTGCGGTCATCGAACCGCACCTGTTTCAAAATGCAGCTGAATGCAGCTGAGATAAATTAAACGCCGGAGCGGATTACGGCAGAGTACGGTAAGAAACACTTAAAAGACAGTAGAAAACGGTAAAGGAGAGAAAATGGCTTTTACGCATTTGCATGTACATACGGAATACAGCTTGCTGGACGGGGCAGCGAGGATAAAAGCAGTGGTCGAAAGAGCCAAAGAGCTCGGCATGGACAGCCTTGCCATAACGGATCACGGCGTGATGTTCGGTGCCGTGGATTTTTACAAGGAGTGCAAGAAACAGGGAATTAAGCCTATAATCGGCTGTGAGGTTTATACCGCCGCAAGAAAAATGACGGATAAGGATTCCGAAAAGGACAAGCGGCAGGGACATCTGATTTTGCTTGTAAAAAACGAAACCGGCTACAAGAATCTGATAAAAATAGTTTCGGAGAGCTTCATAAACGGCTACTATTACAAGCCGCGTATAGACAAGGATGTTCTGAGAGCACACAGCGAGGGACTTATAGCACTTTCCGGCTGTTTGGCGGGCGAAATTCAGCACAGACTTTTGATGAGAGATTATCAGGGTGCAAAGGCGGAGGCAGCGGCACTTCTCGAAATTTTCGGCGAGGGTAATTTTTATTTGGAGCTCCAAGACCAGGGACTTGAAGAGGAAAGGGCAATACTGCCCGACATGAAAAAGCTTTCCGAGGAGCTGGGCATACCGCTTGTGGCAACCAACGACGCACACTATGTCAGAAAGGAAGATGCCAAGGTACACGATGTACTGCTTGCAATACAGACGGCAACGACGCTCGACGATGAAAAACGAATGAAATTCCCGAATGACGAGTTTTATCTTAAGAGCGAAGATGAAATGCGAAAGATTTTCTCGTATTGTCCCGAGGCTTGCGATAATACGGCGATAATTGCCGAGCAATGCAATTATGATTTCAAATTCGGAGAATACCATTTGCCGGAATTCCATGCTCCCGACGGAATGACGAATTCGGAATATCTGCGAAAGCTTTGCTATGAAGGACTTAGGGACAGATTCGGAGTTGTGTTTGCCGAGGGCAGGCAAGGCGAGTCGCAGGCGGCAGCATATGCACAGGGCGAGGAATACTCCGATGCACATACGCCGAGCGAGCTTGCGGACAGACTGAACTATGAGCTGGGAACCATAGAAAGCATGGGCTATGTCGAATACTTCCTCATAGTATGGGATTTTATAAATTATGCGAAGAGCAACGGAATCACCGTGGGACCGGGCAGAGGCTCCGCAGCGGGCTCCATAGTAGCCTACTGCCTCAAAATAACGGACATAGACCCTATCAGATACAATCTGATTTTTGAGCGTTTCCTCAATCCGGAGCGTGTCAGCATGCCCGATATAGATATAGACTTCTGCTATGAACGCAGACAGGAGGTCATAGATTACGTTACCGAAAAATACGGTGCGGCAAGGGTATCGCAGATAATCACTTTCGGAACCATGAAAGCCAAGCAGGCGGTTCGTGATGTAGGCAGAGCACTTTCCGTAAGCTACGCAAAGACCGACCAGATTGCGAAAGCCATTCCTTTCGAGCTCGGCATGACCATAGACAAGGCACTGAAAACAAACCCTGAGCTGAGAAATATGTATGAAACGGAAGAAGAAACCCGTGAGGTCATCGACATGGCAAGAGCTATCGAGGGCATGCCTCGTCATGCCTCGACACATGCTGCCGGCGTGGTTATCTCCAAGGCACCTATCGACGAATACGTACCGCTGTACCTTACTGAAAAAGGACCTGCGACACAGTTTACGATGACGACGATAGAGGAGCTGGGGCTTCTTAAGATGGACTTTTTGGGGCTGAGAAACCTTACCGTAATTCGTGATGCACTCGAGATGATAAAGCAAGATCACGGCGTTACCATTGATTTTGCGAAGATGGGTTACGACGACCCTACGATATATGAGATGATTGCGGCAGGAAATACGAGCGGCGTGTTCCAGCTCGAAAGCGGCGGTATGACACAGTTTATGAAAAACCTGCGGCCGACCTGCTTCGAAGATGTCGTGGCAGGCATTTCGCTTTACAGACCGGGTCCTATGGACTCGATACCGAAATACATCGAAAACAAGAAGCACCCGGAGTCAATCAAATATGTGGATTCCGCACTTGCACCGATTTTAGATGTAACCTACGGCTGCCTTGTGTATCAGGAGCAGGTAATGCAGATAGTGCGTGACCTCGGCGGCTACAGCTACGGTCGTTCGGATTTGGTACGCCGTGCCATGTCCAAGAAAAAGAAAGATGTCATGCTTCAGGAAAAGGAGTATTTCATCAACGGAAAGCTTGACGAAAACGGCGAGGTGGAAATAGCCGGCTGCATCCGAAACGGTATCAGCAAAAAAGCGGCGGAGGCTATCTTCGACGATATGGAAAGCTTCGCACAGTATGCCTTCAACAAATCGCATGCGGCAGCCTATGCGGTGGTCGCATACGAAACAGGCTACCTCAAAAAACACTATCCGGTAGAATTCATGGCGGCACTTATGACATCGGTAATGGGCGATGCGAATATGATTGCCAGATATATACGAAACTGCGGCGATATGGGAATAGAGGTGCTGCCTCCGTCGGTAAACAAGAGTCAGAAAAAGTTCAGCGTTGAAGACGGAAAGATTCGTTTCGGGCTGCTCGGCATAAAAAATATCGGAGAAAATGTGATAGATGCGATTATTTCGGCACGTGAGGAAAAGGGCGAGCCGACAGATATTTTCAGCTTTGTCGGAAATCTTGACATTTCCCAGGTAAACAAGCGGGCTGTGGAAAGCCTTATCAAAGCCGGAGCCTGCGACTGCCTCGAAGGAAACCGTGCGGCAAAGCTTGCGGTTCACGAATCACTCGTGGAATCCGCACAGAACAACGCCAAGAAAAACATCGAGGGGCAGATGTCGCTTTTCCAGACCGCATCTGAGATAATGAGCAATGCAGATTTGGGCGGAAAGCTTCCTCTCGTGGAGCCTTTCCCGAAGAATATAGAGCTTGCGATGGAAAAGGAAATGCTCGGAGTTTATCTGACCGACCACCCGTTGAACGCGTATAAGGACATGATGAAAAAGCTCTCGACCGTAACAAGTGACGATTTGGTTCATGTCGAGGAGGAAATGCGAACCGAGTCTGAGGACGGACAGGCGGCAGAGCTCGGATTTTCGAGTCCGATCGACATAACATCACAGGGCGACATAGGTATGCAGCTTTATGACGGAATGCCTTGCATTACCTGTGGCATAATCGCAGGTAAAAAGACGCTGATAACCAAGAGCAACAAGATGATGGCGTTCGTCGATTTGGAGGATATGTACGGAATAACAGAGGTGGTTATTTTCCCGAATGTGTACGAAGGCTGTGCTGCGGAAATCGAAGAGGACAGGGTGGTCGCTGTACGAGGCACGCTGAACTTCAAGGAGGACGAGGCACCTAAGGTACTGGCGGACGAGGTTTTGGACATAGAAGTCGCAAATGAACGAGGCTTTTCCCATTACAGGCGGGGCACATACAAGAGCAGCAAGTCCGCTGCGGTAATAAGCGGCATGATAAGCAAAACGGATTCGGCAGACTCTGCGGGCGAAAACAGAGAAAAGGCTGAGAACGAAAAAGCGGCAGAGGGCATGATTAAGCTCAGAATTCCGTCGGATATGGACGAGGCTATGGCACTTGAAGAGGTAAAGGTAAATCTGAAGAGGCACAAGGGCAGCTGCGATGTACTGATATATCTTCAGAGCGGAAAAGCTTTTCGTGCCGACAGCTCTCTCAGAGTTGAACCGTCGGAGGAGCTTTATAAACAGATGGCAGCGATACTGAGAGCCGAAAATGTAAAATTCTAAAATAGTCACCAAAACGGAAACAGGGGGTGCAGAAATGGAAAAAACAATAGTAATTTATAAGAGCAGATACGGGACGACGGAGCAGTACGCCAAGTGGATAGCCGAGGAGCTTGACTGCCCGTCGGTTTCGATAGACGATGTGAAAAAATGCGATTTGAAGCAGTATGATACCATCATATACGGCGGAAGTATTCGTGCGGGCGGTATCAGAGAGTTTGATAAGCTGATGAAGTGGATCAAATCAGATCTGAAAATTTTGGCAATGTATAAGGACGGACGCATTTCGAAGGAAGATGTAATTAAGTCGGGCGTGGCTGATAAGCGGATTTTGATATTTGCGGTAGGTATAAACATCGAGAGCGAGGATGCGGTAAAGCAGCTCAGAGAGATAAATTTCCCGAAGAAATACATGGAAGAGCTGCCGTGCTATTGTCTGCCGGGCAAGTACGAGCCCGAGATATTGCAGGGTGCGGATAAGGTAGTGATGAACATGGCTATGAAGATGCTCAGCAGCAAAAAAGAGGCAGATGTTACGGAGGAGGATCGCAGCCTGCTCGAAAAAATGAAAAACGGCTGCGACCTTATAGATCGAAGCCGTATACAGCCGATTATTACAGCCGCCAAATCGCTGTAAGGGCTCCCTTTGATATGCAAGGTGAGCTGACAAGGGGATTAGAAGCAGAGGATGACTTGCAGTCGTCCTCTATTCATTTTTTGCATGACCTTCGCAATTTTCGCAGCTTTTGTGTTTAATGTGTATGAAAGCGATATCTAGAATATCAACCACATGTCGGTCGTCGAGCGAATAGTAAATATTCTTGCCGTCACGGCGGCTTTTTACAAGGTCATCGTCTTTGAGCAGCTTGAGCTGATGTGAAACCGCCGATTTTGTCATGTTCACGGCATCGGCAATATCGTTGACGCAGAGCTCGTCCTCTGCAATCGTACACAGTATCTTCATTCTGGTTTCATCTCCGAGCACCTTAAAAAAAGCGGCGGCATTGTTTATCAAATCCTTTGAAATATGATTCATGGCTTACCTCAATCTATTTGCCTTTTTCGTAATATGCTTTCATCTCGCCGTCGGGAACCATGCTGCCTCCCGTAGCCCAAAGAATGTGAGCGGCGTTCTGCATTTTGTCGGCAAGACCCTTAGCCTCAAGATAATCCGAGGCGGCAGAAACAAGTGCCGGACCTGTGAATGAGGCACAAGAGGACGGCTCGATATAGATTTTTTCTCTGTCCGCAAGCTGAGTAAGGAAAGGATAGAGCTTTTCGTCACCGATTGTGTAGCAGCCGTCGAGCAGGGTCTGCATAATCGTACCGACCAATCTTGAGGCACGGCCTACGGCAAGTCCGTCCGCATCGGTCATTCCGTCAATTCCGATGTCGGCACAGCAAATACCGTCGTTAAGTCCGCTTGCAAGTCCCAAGGTCATGCACGGAGCATGCGTAGGCTCTGCAAAGAAAACATGGACATTTTTGCCGAAAACCTCTTTTAGCCCAAAGGTTACGCCGCCCGGAGCACCGCCCACGCCGCAAGGAATATATACGAAGAGCGGGTGATCGTCATCAACGACGATGCCGGCTTTTTCAAACTGAGCACCTATTCTCTTTGCAGCAACAGAGTATCCGAGGAAGAGATCCGCAGAGCCTTCATCGTCTACGAAATGGCACATCGGGTCAGCCGCAGCCTCACGTCTGCCCTCGGCAACTGCAACTTGATAATCGTTAGGATATTCGATGACGCTGACACCCTTGGAACGGAGAAGATCCTTTTTCCATTGGCGGGCATCGGCTGACATGTGAACGGTAACCTTAAAGCCGAGCTTAGCACTGATTATGCCTATGGAAAGACCGAGATTGCCGGTAGAGCCGACCGCAACCGAGTATTTTGAAAACAGCTCTTTGAAACGATCCTCAAGCAAAATACTGTAATCGTCCTCCAAAGCAAGCATTCCGGACTTTAATGCAACCTCTTCGGCAAATTTGAGAACCTCGTAGATTCCGCCGCGAGCCTTGATGGAGCCGGAAACCGGCAGATGACTGTCGCACTTTAGGAATAATCTGCCCGGAAATCGCCCCGTCATATGCTCGAGTGCGGGCTTCATGCGGGCGATTTCAACCAAATCCGACTCGATGATGCCGTTGGATTTGGCGGTTTCCGGAAACGCCTTTGCCAGATACGGTGCGAAACGGGCAAGCCTTGCCTGAGCATCTTCTATATCAGCCATTGCGAACGGCAGCTCACAAGCCTTGCCGCTGTCCGGGTTGAGCCAAAATACCTCTTCATAAGCTGCCATCTGCGAAATGATAGGGTACTGAACCATAAGCTTCTTAATATCCATAATATTCCTCCATCTATCTCTATATATATCAAAATCTGTCGCTGTAGTTGAGCAGGTCACGCAGGTGACCGCCCTTGACCTTGGCTTTCTTCGGTGCAGAGCCCGAACCGCCTCCTTTTCCGTCGGCAGGCAGCATGAAATCATCATACGAATAGACCTTGCCCCATATGCCGTCGTCCGAGGTGACGAGCAGCCCAAAGGTGCCGCCCGAGCCGTCACGAGGTTTAGTGAGGCTGCCCGGATTCATCAGATATACACCGTCATGGCTGACATAGGCAGCACGGTGCGTGTGCCCGAAAAGCACACCGACACAGCCGTTTTCCAAAGCCTTGTAATACAAATTCTGCATACTGATTCCTACATTGTCCATGTGCCCGTGAGTGATCAGAAAGCTGCCGCATTCGGTATCGAGCAGCGAAAAAGCATTGTCCTCGAAACAGCCGTCACAGTTGCCCTTGACAGCGGCAACCGGAACGCCGAGCCGAGCCCTGAGCTCCATCGCATCGCTGTAGTGATCGCCGCAGTGAACGAGCATATCGACTGTTGCCTCCTGCGAAAGCTTTTTGTATACCTCGACGGCACGCTCAATTTTTCCGTGCGTATCGCTTATTACGAAAATTCTCATTTTACAATTCCTTTATTTGTTGTATAATATATATAAACAGTATACCATAAAAATCAGCGAAAGAAAAAGGAAAACGACAGAAAATGAGTGAGAAAAAAATAGAACTGAAAAATAAGTATTTTCATCAGGCAATAGTGATACTTTTGGTTGGTGTAGCACTGATAGTGGCATACTATGTAGTAAACCACATGCCGGTCATAAAGGAAGGCTTTGCGAAGCTGAATGACATACTCTTGCCGTTTTATATGGGAATAATAGTGGCATATCTGCTTTGCCCGATATATAATGCAACGGTGAGGGTGGTATATAAGATGAATAAAACCCGTTTTCGCAAAACGACATCATGCCTGAAGATGTCACGAGTCTGCGGAACACTGGTGGCACTGGCACTGCTTATCGTAGTGGTGGCAGGCTTGATGGTAATGGTAATACCGGACCTTTGGGACAGCATAATGGGCTTGGCCATGGATGCACCGAATATGATATCGAAAGCACAGGCATGGATACAGCTTCACGTCGATGAAAACCCTGAACTTTCACTGCTCCTCCAGGGCAAGCTGGAAAATCTGTCTGACAATTTGATGATTTGGGCACAGGAAAGAGTGCTGCCGGGAATGGAAGTGATAATGCTCGGAGTTGTCGGAACTCTCGGAACGGTTCTCGATGTGTTCGTGGCATTGATAATCTGTGTATATGTTCTGAACAGCAAGGAAATTTTCATGGCACAGAGCCACAAGCTGATTTTGGCACTGTTCGACAAAGAAAAAGCAGAAAACATATTCGAATTCGGCAGACTTTGCAACCAGACATTCGGAGGTTTTATCAACGGCAAGATAATCGACTCGGCTATAATCGGAGCACTCTGCTTCATAGCAATGACCGCACTGAATCTGCCTATGACCATGCTGATAAGCGTTGTTGTCGGAGTGACAAACATAATACCGTTCTTCGGTCCGTTTATCGGAGCAATACCATCTATAATAATACTGTTAATCGTGGATCCGATATCAGCGGTAAAATTCGGAATAATGGTGCTGGTATTGCAGCAGCTCGACGGAAACATCATCGGTCCGAAAATTCTCGGTAAGACAACCAAGCTCGCAAGCTTTTGGGTAATGTTCGCAATCATCGTGGGCGGAGGACTTTTCGGCTTCCTCGGCATGATACTGGGCGTACCTGTATTTGCGATATTATATACATATGTAAGAAGAGGCGTAAACGGAAAGCTCAACGAAAAGCAGCTTGAAACCGATACGAGCACATATGAAGATTTCACCAAGTACAACATAAATAAGGAGGATATTTTCTGTGAGGACAGAATCAATCAGGACGGAGATAAAAGACGCGGCGAAATGCTTAAAGATAAATATACCAAAGGAAGATGACGCAGCTGCAGAGTTCAGCAACAATATAGAAATAGAAGAAAACGCCGACATGTCGTGTCACACCTCTTTCAAAGCGGGCGGCAGGGCGAAATACCTTATAAGCGTCACATCAAAAGACGAGCTAAAGGCGGTGCTTTATGCACTTACAAAGAACGAAATAAAGCATATTTTCCTCGGAAACGGTTCCAATGTTCTGTTTCGTGACGAGGGCTACGACGGTGCGGCTATAAAAATGAAAGGCTTTTCATCGCTGATATGCAGCGGAGCCGAAGCTTTTCCTGGCATGAGTGCCGAAGAAAGCATGGCAGCCGACACCGTAATGTGCGAAACGGGAATATATATGTCCGTACTTGCGAAAATGCTGATGCATGACGGCCTCGGCGGCTTCGAATTTGCAAGCGGCATACCGGGAACTCTCGGCGGCGGGCTGTTTATGAATGCGGGAGCATACGGCGGCGAGCTGAAAGACATAGTCAAAGGCGTTCTTGCGGTTTCACCGGACGGACGCACGGAAAAGGTTTTTACCAATGAGGAAATGAAGTTCGGCTACAGACACAGCGTTTTGCAGGAAAACGGCTATATAGCGGTGGCGGCGAGCCTCAAGCTGCAAAAGGACGATCCTGCGGCTATCGAGGCGAAAATGCGTGAGCTGGCACAAAAGCGAAACAGCAAGCAGCCGGTGCAGTATCCGTCGGCTGGAAGCACCTTTAAGCGTCCCGAGGGATATTTTGCGGGCAAGCTGATTGAAGATGCCGGAATGAAAGGCGTTTCGGTAGGCGGTGCACAGGTATCGACTTTGCACAGCGGCTTTATCATAAACAGAGGCGGAGCCACGGCGACAGATATACTGCAGCTCATAGCACTGGTGCAAAACACGGTATTTGACCGCTTCGGGGTAATGCTTGAGCCTGAGGTAAGGATTATTTGATTTTATGCTTTTAAGAGTAAGCTGTACGGCAGCAAAAGGAAAAGCCGTGCGGTTTTATGAGGAAACAGATGGGAAATTACGAAGAAAAAATAAAACAGTATAAGATGATATACGATCATCACACACATACCACCTACTCGCACGGCAAGGGCAGCATTGCCGATAATGTGCGGGTGGCGGCGGCGAAAGGACTGCGTTCGATTGCGATAACGGATCACGGTCCGGGACACATGACCTATGGCATCGACAGAAAGAAGCTGCCGCAGATGCGTGCGGAAATACAGGAGCTGCAAAAACAATATCCGGAGCTTGAAATATTGCTCGGCGTTGAGGCAAACACGATAAGAAAGGAGCCGTATCTCGATGTTACGGCTGACGAACGGCCGAATTACGACATTTTGCTGGCAGGCTACCATTACGGAATCAGAAATGCGGGTATGCTTGCAAACTATGCATATAAGCATGCGGGAATGTTCCGAGGCGAAGGCTCCTCGCTTCTTGTTGCGAATACGGCTATGATACTGGACGCACTGTATTTTAACGAGGAGGCGGGAAACCACATAGACATTCTGACACACCCGGGCGACAAAGGTCCGTTTGACATAGAGGACATTGCAAAGGCTTGTGCGGACACGGGCACTCTCATCGAAATAAACGACAAGCACGAGCATTTGACCGTAGACGAAATAAAAATCGCTGCGGCATACGATGTGAAATTCGTGATAGGCAGCGATGCACATGTACCGGAAAAGGTCGGTTCGTTCGAAGGACCGCTGAGGAGAGCACTTGAGGCGGGACTTGAGCCGGAGAGAATTGTCAATATTGAGAAAATTTAAGCGAAATTTGTGCTTTTTGCTTGCAAACGGCGAGTGTAAAGGACTATAATATATAAGTTAAAAATAAAAAAGAAAGGAGCAAAGGTATGGATAGTGTCCCCGACGGGAAGAACAAAACATTAAAACTGAATATCCCTATCGCTGCTCTTTTTTGCGGAGACAATCGTCACGGCTCAGAACGGTGCTGATACCGAGCCGAAAACCTCTCGAACCGTGAAAGCCCGCAGCGGCAGGGTTTAGAGAGGAGATGATTCCAATGGATCAGATTAACATGAGAGATCCTGAAGAACTTATGAAGGAATCCATGGAGCATATTTATCAGCTTCTTGAAGAAAAGAAATACTT